>JAGFJG010000191.1 GCA_024102915.1 Caldilineales bacterium | reverse complement strand
ATTCAGCAGCATCAAAATAAGGACACTCATGAACAAAATCAGCCGACGTAAATTCCTGGGCATCGGCGGGGCCGGATTGGCTGCCGCGGCCCTGGCAGCCTGCGCGCCCCCCGCCATTCTGCCCATCCCGACCTCTTCCACATCCGGTCTGGATGATGGCCCCGCCCCCACAACGCCTCCGCAGAAGGCGCCGACCACAACCCCAGCGACAACCGCCAGTGCCGCTGCCGCCGACGTGGAGATCGCCCTCAGCGCCATCCCCGCCACCGTCCCCATCTTCTCCGGCCAGCCCACCCAGGTTTGGCAATTTCAGGGCGAGGTGCTCAAGGGGGATGCAGCCTCGCTGCAATCCCTGCCCGACACTTATCTCGGCCCGATCTTCCGCCTGAACAAAGGCCAGCGCCTGCGTGTCAACTTGACGAGCCAGATCCCGCGGGAAACTATCGTCCACTGGCACGGCCTGCACGTCCCCGCCGAGATGGACGGGCATCCGCGCCACGCCATCAACCAGGGCGAGCGCTACGACTACGAATTCGAGGTGCTGAACCGGGCCGGGACCTACTGGTACCATCCCCATCCTCACGGCCTCACCGGGCCGCAGGTTTACGCCGGCATGGCCGGCTTCTTCCTGGTCAGTGATGAGGAAGAGCGGGCGGCTGGACTCCCCGGCGGCGAATTCGACATCCCTCTGGTGATCCAGGATCGGCTATTCAACAGCGACAACCAGCTCGTTTACCTCTCCAACGGCATGATGGATCAGATGGATGGTTTCCTGGGCGACCAGATCCTCGTCAACGGCCAGCCCGATTTCACCCTGCCGGTGGCGACTCGCCCCTACCGTCTGCGTCTGCTCAACGGCTCCAACTCGCGCATTTATAAACTGGGCTGGAACGACAGCGCGCCCCTCACCGTGATCGGCAACGATGGCGGTCTGCTGGAGACGCCAGTGCAAAAGCCCTACGTCACCCTGGCCCCGGGCGAGCGCGTCGAGTTATGGGCGGATTTCAGTGATCGGGCGGTGGGCAGCGAGATGGTCTTGCAAAATCAGCCATTCATCGCCCCCACGGGCACGATGGGCGGCGGCATGATGGGTGGCGGCATGATGAGAGAGGGCTCGGCGGCGCTACCTTTGGGCGAGCGTTATCCCATCCTGACCGTACGCGTCGAGCGCCAGTCGGACGAGCGCTCCCCCCTGCCCGAACGCCTTTCCACCATCGAGCGCATATCGCCGCAAGACGCCGCCCAAACACGGCGCGTCGCTCTGCGCATGCAACCCCCGCGAGGTTGGACGCTCAACGGTCGTTCCTTCGAGATGACCGCTGTCGCCCCGGACGAACAAGTGCGGTTGGGCAGCACCGAGATCTGGGAGTTCGTGAACGAAGGCGGGGGGATGATGGGCGGCATGATGGGCATGCTGCCGCACCCCATGCACATGCACGGCGAGCAGTTTCAAGTGCTGGAACGGCAAGTGGATCGGAGCGGGCGCGCCGCCTGGGAGAGCCTCAGCGCCGGCTTCGTGGATGGAGGTTGGAAGGACACGGTGTTAGTGATGCCGGGCGAGCGCGTGAAAGTCATCCGCCGCTTCGACGATTTCACCGGCCTCTTCCTCTACCATTGCCACAATCTCGAACATGAAGACATGGGCATGATGCGTAACTTTGAGGTCGTTTCGTCGGCGTAGAGCGATAGCCAACTCAGGACCGCAGCATGCGCAACCCGCTGCCGATGACGATGAACTCGCTGATCTCGTGGCCCAGTACGGCCATCGGTAGGGTGAAAAAGCCGCCAATGGCGCCAATCACCAGCGCCCCAATCACAACCGCCGACAGGGCCAGGTTCTGGTTGACGACCGACTGGTTGCGCTTCGCCAGTTGGAGGGCGTAGGCCAGCTTTTCCAGGTTGTCAGCCATCAGGGCCACGTCTGCCGTTTCCAAAGCCACATCGGTTCCGGCCGCACCCATGGCAATACCGACGGTCGCTTCGGCCAGAGCAGGCGCATCGTTGACGCCATCGCCGACCATCGCCACGTGGCCATAGCGCTCGGCCAGTTCGCGCACTTTGGTCACCTTGTCCTCCGGTTTCAGGTCGGCATACACCTCGTCAAGGCCCAACTCGCGGGCGATAGCCTGTGCAGTGCGTTCGTTGTCGCCAGTGAGCATCACTACTTTATCCACGCCGCCGGCGTGCAGGGCCGCAATTGCCTGCCGGGCATTGGGCCGGATATTGTCCCGAATGGCGACCAGTCCCCAGACTGAGGTTTCATCGCCGACCGCCACGACGGTCTTGCCCTCGGCCTGCAACTGCTGGACCATTTCTGTCTGGGTATCCAGCGTCTGCCCTAATTGCGAACGGAAGAAGTCTGGACTGCCGACATAGACCGCCTGCCCATTGCGCCGGGCCGATACGCCAGCCCCGGTCAGCGAGCGAAAGTCATTGACCTCAACCGGCGCCACCGCCTGCGCCTCAGCGTGGCGGACAATGGCCTGAGCCAGAGGGTGCTGGCTGCGCCGTTCAATCCCGGCGGCCAAGGCCAGGACTTGTGCATTGTCCAGTCCTTTATTGTTCACGACAAGCACATCGGTCACTTCAGGTTCGCCTCGAGTCAGCGTGCCGGTCTTGTCCATCGCCACGACCTTCACTTTGGCGAGTTCTTCAATGTACATCCCGCCCTTAATCAGCACGCCCTGCCGGGCTCCGGTGCCCAGTGTGGCCACCAGCGTAATCGGAATAGAGATGACCAGGGCGCACGGGGCCGCGGCCACAATAAAGACGGTCGCTCGCGTTATCCAGGTACTCCAATCTGCGCCAAAGAGCAGCGGGGGCACAATGGATATGAGAATCCCGGCCAGCAAGACAAGCGGGCTGTAACGCGCCCCAAAACGCTCGATGAAGCGCTGGCTCTGCCCCTTGCGCTCCTGGGCCTCTTCCACCATCTGGATGATGCGGCTGATGGTGTTGTCGGCAAAAGCTTTGCTGGCTCGCACCTCCAACGCACCTTCACCATTGATGCTGCCGGCAAAAACGGTGTCGCCTGGCTGTTTTTCCACCGGCACGCTCTCGCCGGTAACAGGGGCCTGGTTTACACTTGAGGCGCCGACCAGCACCTCACCGTCCGTGGCCAGGGACTGGCCGGGCTTGACGATGAACACATCGCCTACGGTCACTTCTTCGACCGGAATCTCCACCTCGCGGCCATTGCGCCGCACCAGAGCCACCTTGGGGGCCAGGTCCATCAGGGCTTTGATGGCCGAGCGGGTTTTTTCCTCCGTGTAGCCCTCGATGGCCTCGCTGATGGAGTAAAGGAAGACGAGCATGGCTGCCTCGCCCGGCTGTCCCATAAGCGCCGCCACCACGGCGGCGACAGTCATCAGCAGTTCGATGCCGATACTGCGCTCATAGATCAAGCCCTCAATGCCTTCGCGTCCGAAGTAATAGCCGCCGATGAGGATAGCGGCGAAGAAGAGCAGTGTGGAGACAAACGCTGGGGCAGCGCTCAGGCTCAACAAGAAGCCGATTAGTAGCAGTACGCCGGAGATCAACGAGCTAATCACCTTGGGATTACGCCAGGGTTTGGGCTGTTCCGGCATACTCAGCCCTTCATGGGGCGGAAAGCCGATCTCATCCAGTTTTTCCTTCAGGGCGTCGGCGTCGGTCGCTTCCGGGTCATAGCTCAGCTTGATCTTGGCCGCTTTGGGGTAGATTTTGAGTGCGTCCAGGCCCTCGAAGCCGGACAATCCCCGTTCCATGGCTGCGGCATCATGTTCGCAATCAAGGTTGCCGACGCGCAGTTCCAACGTCGCTCGCGAATCACTCATTCTCGTGTCTCCTCGTGCGGAGGCTGGTTGTACCGAGTGCATTCGTACACGCTTCGCGCTACATCGGCCAATAGAGATTCGGCTAGGGTCAGAATATCGCCCACACGGTCGTCGCTGAGATGGTAGGCCACGTAGCGGCCATTGCGTTTCGCTACCACCAGTCCGCAATCACGCAAGCATTTCAAATGATTCGAGACATTAGATTGGGCAAGATTTGTCATGGTGGTGATCTCGCCAACGGTAAGCGGACCGCCTCGCAGAGCTTCAATGATGCTCAGGCGCGAGGAATCACTGAAGCCACGAAAGAGTTTGGCTTTGACGGCAAGTCCGGTGGCGGGTTCTGCGACAAGTAACATTTTGATCTCCTATATCATCATATCAGCGATTGATGATATTTTAACTATAGTCATGCTGTATGTCAAATCGACTCGGCACTAGCCCAGAATCCCAATGTCAATCATACCTGAAGCAGCCAACAGAATCAGCAGAACTGGCTGATGGAATAGATAGATGGATAGGGTATGCCGCCCCAGCCTGCTCAAGAAGGCGACGGGGGCAAGATGAGAGAGGTCGGGCAGCCGAACAAGGGGCTGGTCGCCATAGAGCCAATTGCCCAGAAAGATGCCGATCAGTACAAGGCCAAACCAGGGCACAAGTGGAAAGTAATCGACGGCATAATAACCTGCGGGAGGCAAGCCCAACCAGACCAGCCAGCCGGCAGGCACGGAAATCTCGTCGATATATTGCCCTGCTATTAGCAAAATCAGGCCCAATCCCAGGTTGATGAAGCGCAGGCCGAGAAATGGGTAGGCGATCATGATCGCAACCCCGATAAAGTGCAGGATGCCGAATTGTACGTATCCCTGCCGCAAAAGCAACCATGTTACGCCGATGATCACCATCCCCAGGGCAAAGAACTTCAAACCTCGGCGCAAGTGATGCCGGTACATCTTGCGGGCGGGATGGCCCGCCCTGCGATAACTGAGAGTTAAGGACAGGCCGACCAACAAGATGAATGTGCTGGCCGTCACGCGCTGGAAGTAGTGCCAGAATCCTGAACGCAGGTTGATGTCCCAGCCGCCAAAGGCGTTCAAATCCCAGGCGAGATGGTAGACGACAACCATGATAATGGCGACGCCACGCGCTACATCCACCTCCCACAGGCGTCGATTTTGGTCTCTTGTCAAGAGATTCCCCCAACCTTCTTACGCAGCAACAGCGTGCGATATTGTCCGCGCAGCAGGCTGGGTTCATCGCTTTCGATCATCAGATCGGACGTTCCCGCAATGATGTCGTTGAGGCGGCGGTTGGGGTCTGTGCCTATCGAACGCAATACACGTCCAAGCAAACGGCGACCGGGCGTCAGCGCAGCGCCTTCGGGCAAGAATTTGTCGAAGATTACGGCTCGCCCGCCCGGCTTGAGGGTCCGCCAGCCCTCGGCAAAGGCCGCCGCCCCATCGGGAACGACGGCAAGGAGCAGGTTGAAGAGCACGGCGTCGAAGGTGTCGTCGGCGAAGTTCAGGACCTGAACGTCCATTTCCAGCAAGGTCACGTCTCGGTTTTGCGCTTTCGCTTTGGCCTTGGCGAGCATATCCGGGCTGAGGTCGGCGCCCACGATGGATACCCCGGCTGGGATATGAGGCAAATCGAGACCGGTGCCGATGCCGGGGATCAGCAGGCGTTCGCCAGGCTGGAGATCGAGCAAGGTAACGGCGCGGCGGCGGGCGCGGCCATAGAGCAAGGGAATCCAGGCATCATAGACGAAGGCCCAGAGGCGGTAGATTTGGAGGTTGCGTTGATTGTTCACAGCTTGGTTCAGAAGCTCATGTTCTTACTTTTCAAGAGTGAATCCGGCCTCTTCCCAGGCAACTGTCCCGCCTTCAAGCATCCAGACGTTTGAGTACCCCAGACCGATCAGAGATTTGGCGGCGGTCTTGGCCATGCCGTCGCTGTAACAGTACAGGAGTATCTGATCGTCTTTGCGCGCGGGAAGCTGATCTACGCTCTGTTCGATCTGGTCGAAGGGCAATTGCTGATCGGTCTGTTGAATATCACCCTGCCAGGGTGTGTGCACATTGACCATGAGAAAATCCTTGTCTTCAAGCATAGTCGATAATTCCTGCACGTTTACGGCGCGGTAGATTCCTCCCTCGACCTGCACTTCCCGCCCGCTTATTGTTGGGGCGGCGCAGGCAGCAAGTATGATGGCTATCACGATGAAGACGACCAGAGTTAGGAAACGGTTAGTCATGATGGTTTAGTCTCCTTGTTTGATGCCCATTCACGGTGCGACGGGATAGCCGGCCTGGCTCCACGCGCGAAATCCGCCGAGGAGGGGTGTGACATTCTCAAAACCGTTGTCGAGCATGATACGCGCCGCACGGGCGCTGGATTCTTCGCTCGGTCAGGTACAGTACGTCATGATCTGAGCATTCTTGTCGAGCTCGCTGAGGCGGGCGGCCAGCGACGACAGGGGGATGTTGAGGGCATTGGGGATGTGAGCGCTGGCGTACGAATCCACATCGCGCACGTCCAGGAAGATGGCTGTGTTCCCATCGAAGGCCGCTTTCGCATCACGGAGGCTTACGCGCGGTATTTCGGGGTAAGTCTCCTCCTCGTGCGAGTCGGCAGGCTGTTGGACACTCATGGTCGGTTCAAGCGTTTTTGGCTGAGTTGCCCACAGAAGTATTGTGATCAGCAGAAGCACGCCTCCGCCAATCAGCATCAAGTAGGGTAGTTTTGAGTTTTGTTTGCGACGTGACATCGTTGCGTTACCTCGTTGAGTGGTTGAAATTAATTGAAGTAAGTGAACACTGCGAATGTTATCAAGAGGATCAGGGGGAAGCCTCGATCTCGACCTGAAGCATGATCTCTCCCGCTTGTTCGAAATCCAACATGATGGGGAACGACTCGCCGATCACCAGGTCTTGCTGCAAATCAATGAGCATGACGTGAAGCCCTCCCGGTTCGAAGGCTATCATTTCTCCAATAGGGATTTTTACGCTGTCCTGTTTTGACATCGACATCACACCTTTGTCGTTCATGGCAGAGAGATGCATCTCAACACTCGATGCGATATCACTCTTGACGGCGAGCAATTGATCGTCCGTGTCGGTGTGGTTTTGTATCGTGAAATAGACCGCGCCGTTCTGTCTCTGAGGCATCGGACGCGCCCACACATCAGTAACGGTCATGGCGCCGTTTGTGGGGGTGCAGGCAGCGACGGCGGTAATCAAAATGAGAGAAACGAATAGGGTGAGGAGAGATAGTTTCATGATCGACGGCCTGTTTTGGTTGATTGGTTTACATTGGCAGGGCATAAGTTACCGTGGGGTTTGGTATCTCAATAATCGCAGCGCGTTCATCACCACGATTATCGTACTGCCCTCGTGCAGGATGACAGCGCCGCTGAGTTGCACCAGCCCAAACACGGATGTCGTTACGAGTAAGAGGATCACACCGAGGGCGATAATCAAGTTCTGGAAAATGATGCGGCGGCTGGCCTGGCTGAGACCGACGGCGAAAGGCAGTTTGCCCAGATCATCCGCCATCAGGGCTACATCGGCGGTCTCCAGGGCCACGGCGGTGCCAGCGCCACCCATGGCGATGCCGACTGTGGACGTAGCCAGAGCCGGGGCGTCATTGACGCCGTCGCCGATCATGGCAACTTTGCCAAATGTGCTCTGCAAATCCTTGATCGCATCCAGTTTTTGCTCTGGCAGCAACTCCGCTCGCACATCGGTCACGCCGACTTTTTCGGCGATGCGCTTAGCCACGTCGTCATTGTCGCCGGTGAGCATGATCAAGTGCTCGACGCCCAGATCGAGCAAGCGCTGCAGGGTTTGCCTGACGCCGGGTCGAGGCGTATCCGCCAACCCCAGCACGCCCAGAAACGCGTCATCATGGCTGACTGCCATCGTGGTCTTGCCGTCGCCCTCTAAACCTTCGACGATGGCGACAACATCGGGCGGAATCGTCCCGCCGCCATCCATCTCGAACAGCTTCAACGACCCGATCGCGACCGGCAATCCCTCCACCTCGCTGCGCACGCCCCGGCCGCTGATATTCTCTAGGCCATCCGCGGCTGGCAGAGTCAGTCCTAGCGCCTGAGCATGCCGCACCACCGCTTGGGCCAGGGGATGGCTGGATTGTTGCTCGATCGCCGCCGCCATTCGCAGCAAATCAGTCTCACTGGCCCCGTTCAGGGCTATCACATCGGTGATCTGGAACCGGCCTTCGGTCAGGGTTCCGGTTTTGTCGAAAGCCATGGCCTTGATCGCCCCCAGATTTTCCAAATGCACGCCGCCTTTGATCAGAACGCCATTGCGGGCCGCCTGTGCAATCCCAGCCAGAACGGCGGCAGGCGTGCCCAACGCCAGCGCACAGGGCGAGGCCGCCACCAGCAATAACATACCCCGATAAAAACTCTCGTTCAGCGGCATCCACCCAAACAAGGGCGGCAGGACGATTACCAGCAGGTCGAGGACGAGAATGGCCGGGACCAGGCGGGCGGTGAAGCGCTCGGTGTATCGTTGGGTGGGGCTTTGCTGGCTCTGCGCCTCCGCCACCAGTTGCATCACCCGGCTCAGGGTATTGTCTTTGGCCAGACGCGTGACTTCGATATCGAGGGCCGCGTCCTGATTGATGCTGCCAGCGAAAACCTCATCGCCCTCGCCCTTGTCCACGGGCACGCTTTCGCCGGTGATGGGACTTTGGTCGACGCCGCTTTCACCGCGCTGAACCCGGCCATCCACCGGAATCCTATCTCCCGGACGCGCCACGACCACATCTCCAATTTGTACTTGCTCCACCGGCAGTTCTGTGATCCGGCCATCTTGCTTGACCCGCGCCGTTTTGGGCATCAGTTCGCCCAGGGCCTGCACGGCATTGCGCGCCCGATCCAGAGCATAGTGCTCGCCGGCATGACCGAGGGCAAAAAGAAACAAGAGGAAAGCGCCTTCCGCCCATTCTCCCAGAATCGCCGCGCCCGCTGCCGCCGCCAGCATCAACACATCGGTGTCGAACTTGCCTTTGAGCAGGCCGGGAATGGCGTGGGTGGCGATGTCGTAGCCCCCGGCCACGTAAGAGAGCACGAAGAAAACCACGGCAACCTGCGAAGGCATACCTAGGAAAGTCTCACCCAACCAGCCGATCAGAAAGAACAGTCCTGCCAGCCCCACCAGCAAATAGGCCCAACGTTCTTGCAGCCAGTGAGGCAAGAAGGCGGGAGCGCCGCCGTGATCATGTTCTTCGCTTTCCTCGTCAGCGAATCCAGCGACGCCGTACCTCATCCCCCGGATTGCCTGCACGATCTCCTGCTGTTGCAATACCTCGCTATCGTAGGCGACAAAGGCCAGTCCCGCCACGTAATTGACCTGGGCATGCAACATGCCATCCAGCCCGGAGAGTATTTCCGCCAGACTGACAGCGGCGTCAGCGGCATCCAGGCCGGAGACAACCAGCGTTTCGTGCCGATAGCGTGCGGATATCTGCCCCCCGACCTCCTCGGCCAGTCGTTGGATTTTCGCCAAGGGCACTAGGTTGGCATCGTAATGCAAGCAGAGATGAGCCGTGTCGTTCTCGCGTGTGATATGCGCTTCCTCGACGCCGCGAGTCACAGCCAGACGGTCGGTCAAAATCTGTGTACAGGCATCGTCGACATCTATTTCGGGAAGTAACAGACGCAGGTCAAGCTTTGTGATAGTCATAACACCATCAATGTATAAGTACCTATGGATATATATTTCAAAAAAAGAGGGCTAAACGTGTTCTACGTGCGCCAGGCCCTGTTGGTATAGATCATGGATATGTTCGTCGGACAAAGTGTAAAAAACATGTCGGCCCTCTTTGCGTGCCGAGACGATGGTGAGATTGCGCAGAATCCGTAACTGATGAGAGACGGCGGGCTGGCTCATACCCAGTACCAGGCAAAGATCGCCCACGCACATCTCTGTATGCGCCAACAGGCTGATGATGCGAATGCGGGTGGGGTCAGCCAGCGCCTTGAACAGATCGGCCACACGGGTGGCGCTGATGCCGTCCAGGAGATGTTCCTGAGCCGCTCGCGCCAGCGTGCCATCGGTGTGATCGTCGGTGCAGATCGTGATTCGGTCAGTCATGAGCTTAAACACATAAAAGTATGCTTATATTTTATATGTGCTCACGCCTGACGTCAAATAGAACTGCAATTTAAGAGTTAAGGCACCCAGTCCGAAAGGATTGTCAATTGCGTTTCCGGCTGCTCCGGATCATTGGTGCTCAGATGCACTCGAAATTCGTGCGGGCCATCCATGCCGGCATGCATGCTGAAATTAAGGGCGATAGTGGCGCTGTCTCCCGGCTTGATGGTCGTCGAACTGACGACGGCGCTGGGCGGTCAGCAGCCCTCGATAAGCTCGACCTGTGGCGTCTTTTCAATGACCAGAGGCGCATCGCCAGTATTGCGCAGCGTGAAAACGGTTTCGATGGGCGTGTTCAGTTTCACCTGGCCGTAATCGACCGAGGTCTGATCCACTTCCAGCCGCGGACCCTTGGCGTTGACGGAACCATTTGGCTGATTCTGTCCTATCAATAGAAACGCCACGACCGCCAGCAGCAATACGCCGACTGCCATCATCGCCGCGCCCAACCATTTTCTTGAACCCGACCTTTGGACGCTGGCGCTACTGTCAACTCTTTTTCGCTTATGTGTTCGGCTCATAGATTTATTCCTTGCGACTCGCCGCCGCCTCCTGAGTTTGTAATAACCTAAACTTTACCCCAGGCTTGTGACGCGAGTTTGAAGACAATATGACGATTTCGTGAAGGTGCAAAACAGAGATCGGGCGATGGATGACTCAATCCCGCTCGAAGCTACGCACCTTCACCTCGCTTTCCGTCCCCCGCACCATCTGCATGTCCTCCCACACCGGGCCAAACTGGATGTGTTGGGGAAAGGGCGGGTCGCCGCGCATCTCCACGCGAATCATCGTGCGACCGCTGTGTTCGATAGCCCCCCGCACCATTTCGAACAGGCCCGGCGGCGTGTAGGGAAAAGCCTGGGTTTCGTCCAAAAGGAAGGGTTCACGCCACTCCTGCTTGCCCCGATCCCACAACAGCATGATGGCGCTTGTCACCTGCCCATCCTCCACCGTCAGCTCATTTCGGCGCAATTCGTCCGGTCGGATTACTTCAACCACAATCCGATAATTACGGACAGGATTAGCCTCCCACGCCGTCTCCGCCCGATCCATGTCACTGGTCGTGACCCCGCGCAATTTCGGCTCACAACCGGACAGCACAGCTATCAATACCAGTAGGGTGAATCCAGCCCATGTCAAGCGTCTGACGCCGTTCATGCCTGCATCAGATTAACGATGATGGTCAATGCCGCGGTAGGCATCGATGAAGTCGCGGATCCGTTCTTCGTCAAAAACATCGAACCGATCGACGCGATTCCATGCCGTCAGCGCGATGGTCGTCTCCATGTTGGGATAGGGGGCAAGTAGAAGCCCATCTTCCCCTTCGCTGCTAACCACTGCCGACATCTGAGCCACCAATTCCGGGCAGCCATCCGGACAATCATACCAAAGACCTACACCACCGTCCTCCAAATTATGGATGGCGAAACCGTCAGCTACCGGCTCATTGTGAATGCCCCAACTCGCTATTGAGCTATAATGCGGGCCTGATGTGGGGGGACGAGAATTATAGGTGACCGAGGTCGCTTGTTCTTCGGTGATGTGAGTGTTTCCCAGGTCGGCATTGCGCGTACCTGGTTGATTGAGCGCCCGTCGTCCGATCACAAAAGCAATGAGGGCGATGCCGATCATGGCGACGCCGACCCAAACTAGTTGGCGAATTTGCTGCTTGCGGCGGTTGGCAGCGCGCGCTTCATTACGCCGCGCAGTCGGTGTTGAAGACTTGGGAGTGGGATTCTGTTTTTTCTTTGCCATACTGTTACGTGTTTATGTGTTAGCGGTTGATAGATTCTTCGATAGCGATCTTCAAATCGGCGAGCGGGGTTACGCCCACCCGCGTCCAAACGATATCGCCCTGCTCATTGACGATGAGGATGGTGGGATGCCCGCGCACGCGATAGGTTTCTGCGGCCTGGCGTCCTTCAGGCTCGCCCACATTGAAACTCTGGAAAGCGATGCGGTCGCCGTACTCTGATTCCAGCCCATGCACGATGGGCGTCATCTGCTCTCAAGCGGGTCAGGGAAAACTCCATAGATAGACGAGCGTGGATTGGCCGAAGGCTTGTCCGGCTGGCGTGGGCGCAATATACTTGTCGCCGCCGCAAGCGGTCAAAGCAGCCGCCATACCGAGTGTTGCCAAAGCGAGAAAGATGATTCGTTGGATCATGATGAAAGCAAGTCTAACCAGAGAATGCGTGAATGTCAGTGGTCGCTGGCCCACTGAACGCTCAGGGTGAGAAGTCAAAGGCGAAGCCGCGTAGATAAGCGATGACCGCCCACAGTTCGTCCTCGGTGTAGATCGTGCCCCAGTAAGGCATGGACGTGCCCATGCCGCCGCGAACTAGCTTGCCGTAGTACAGCAGGTCGGATGCGCCTGCCTGGGCGCTGCGGTCGGTGAAGTCAGTGACGGAGCGTCCCATGGCATCGTGCTCGTGCTCTGTGTGCTCGATGGCGGCAGCGCCGGGGCCGTCGCCCGCGCCGGTGACGCCGTGGCAGCCGGTGCAATCGCGTTGGTAGAGGCGCTCGCCTAATTCTCGCATTGGCGGCGTGCTCTGTTGCGCCCACAGATGCGCCACCAAATCCCAGCGGTCAGATTCGCTCAGGTCGGCGGCGGGGCTGTCGAGTTGGGAGAGATGAGCGAAGGCGGCGCTGGGGGTAAGCAGCCGCAGGTCGGAATTAGCGAAGAAATCGGAGATGGGCTGGTCGCTCAAGGTCGCCCATAACTCGGCTCCGTGCGCGACACTGGGCGGGCTGGATGGGGCGAATTCGCCGGGATGCTCGGCGTCGATGTCAATGCCGGTAGCGACCCAATTCGTGGTCGGCGGCGAGGTGTCGCGGGCGGAGGCGACGGCGTCGTTCGGGTCGATGACCTCGATCGTGCCGCGCATGCGCCAGTGCCCGGCCTCGCACCAGACCGTGCAGAGGAATTCATAGCGCCCGGCTTGCTCAGCCACGAAATCTATCTCCTGCACCTTGCCCGGCAGCACCCAGCTCTCGGTTTCGATGCCCAGCTTGGGGATGGCGAAACCATGCACGACATCGGCGCTGGTGATGCGCAGGCGCACATGCTCGCCTTGTTGCACAGCGATGGTCTCAGGCGTCCAGCCGCCCTGCTCCGACGTGGGCAGTCGCCCGACCAGTTCGATCACCCGTACAGGCGCGAGTGCCGGTCGCAGCAGAAATTGGTAGCCCAGCGCGGCCAACGGAATCCCCACCAATGCCAGTAGGACGAAGGCCAGGGCGATGCGTTCCGGGCGAGAGCGGAAGGAGGGGTAGGGCTGGGTGTCAGGTGTCACGTGGAGAATGATAAAGTAATGAGTAATGAAGTAGGGAGTGGCGGGGTAGCGGCTATTGCTTCACTACTTCATCACTCCATTACTCTTTAGCCCAGATAAAGCCACAGGAAGCCGAAGGTGGCAAGGGTGAGGAAGAGGGCGGGCGGCAGGGCGGCGGTAGTCAGGCGGGCTTGCGTGCGTTCGCCCAGGATGCGCCAGAGCGTGTAGAGGGCGAAGGCGAGGCCGCCAAGCAGCACAGGAACCTGAAGATAGGGCACGAGGTCGGGGAGGATGGGCGTCCAGGCGACATCGCGCAGCCCGAACAGATTCCAGCCCCAGCCGAAGGGGTCGGCGATCACGGGCAGAGCGTAGCTGATGTTGACCAGCACGAAGCCGAGGCTGAAGGCGATCCAGGCGGCCAGGCCCAGGGGGATGAGGCTGTACGAGAGGTCGATGAAATGGGTGCGGGCGGAAATCTTAGGGAAATCGCCCAGTTTGCGACTGGCAGCGGCGGCGAGGAAGAAAATGCCCGGCACAATCAGCAGATTCAGGGCGAGGAATCCGGCGGCGTAGAGCAACCACCAATCGATGCGGACGAAGTTGGCGGCGTCCTTGAGCAAGCCCCAGGGGCCGAGCAGGACGACCGAGTAGGCCAGAGCGCAGGTCAGCATGATGAAGGCTTTGTAGGCTTCGTCCATGCGCCGCTGCTTAGCCACGAAGAAGTCGAGGCCGGGCAAACGCAGATTGACGGCGACGTTGTCCATCGTGCAGGTTTTCATACATTCGGTGCAGAGTCCGCAATGGGTGTTGCGCTGCAAGCTGCCGGGGAATACCATCCACGGGCAGCCGAAGCCGTGCTCGTTGCCCAGGTAGCAGTCTTTGCTGTCGTGCGTGCGGCATACATCAATGTCTTTGACGCGCAGTTCGATGGGCGCGGCCATGCTGTACAGGCCGATGAAGCCGCCGACCGGGCAGACGTAGCGGCAAAAGGTGCGGCGTTCGTACACCAGGCTCAACCCCATCGCCACCAGGATGAAGGCCAGGAGGACGATGCCGGTAGCGGACGGACGGGTGAGGATGATGGCCGAGAACAGGGCGACTGTGAGGAAGGAAAAGTTCTGCAGCCAGATGTTCTTGAGTTTTTTGGGCCAGCGTTTGCCCAGCGTCCACAGCGTGCGGCGGCGGGGATGCACAAAACTCTGGCGTTGCATCCATTCGCCCGGCGCGGGGATGGGGCAGATGGCGCACCAACCCCGGCCCAGCGCCGGCACCATGAGGATGATGACCAGCGCCCACCACACGATCCAGACGAAGATGATGGCGAAGTTGCGGTTGCCGGCGGGCGTGCCGAAGAAGCTGGTGAGGATGGCCAGCACAAAAAAGGCCAACATGATCAGCACCAGCGAGAATTGCAGGGGCCGCCAGCGCAGCGCCCGGTAGATCCAGGGAATACGGGTGAGGTCGAAGCGCCAGGAGGAGTCGGGGCGGATGGTTGGTGTCATGGGGCGGGTGGCGGGTGGCGAGTAGCGGGTGGCGAGTAGCGGGGATGGATCTCACGTTTCACGTTTTACGTCTTCACGTCTCACGCCCAGCGTTAGCATCGTCCCGACCACCACGACGAGTAATGCCGCGCTGGCTCGCCAAAAGGGCAGGTTGGGGCCGACGACGAGTTCGCCGATCATGAAGGGGTGGAGGGAACCACAGGTGACGGAGCAGCGGAAGCGAAATTTGCCACGGCGGTCGGCGATGAAGCTGGCCTGGGCCGGTTTGCCCGGCTCGGCGATGATGTTCACATCGTAGCCGTCGACATACACGCCATGCACCACATCCTCTGAGCGCAGTGTGATGGTAACGGTGTCGCCGCGGTTGACTTCCACGCGGCTGGGTGTGAAGGCGAACATGCGCGCATCAAGTTCGATGCGGTGTTCGACCGGCGCGGCTTCAGCCAACGGCAGCGGAATCAGTAAAGCGGCCAGAGCCAGGAGGATGGTGAGGGCAACGAGGATGGCGGGGCGCATGGTGGAGGTGTTCAGTATTCAGTAAGCAGTAATCAGTTGACGGGTTTCGCCGCCAGTGACAGATTACTGAACACTGCTTACTGAATACTGCCTACTGATCAGTGGACGGGCCGAGATTGCCATAGCGAGCAATGATGATCTCGCGCATTTCTTCGACGGTCTTGCCTTCAGGGAGCATTTTCATCACGTCACGCGTGATGTCGACGCAGATCCCTCAGCCCAGAGCGTGGCTATCGAATTGCAGGAATGTGCCCGGCCCGCCATCTTCGGCCACATAGCAGGCGTAGTTCGAGGTGTGGCCGACGTCGACGCAGCCGCAAAAGCAGGGAATTTGCTCCAGCAACTCTTTGTTAGCAATGGCGAAGCGGTAGGCCTCTTTGACCTCGGCGGGAGCGTCGCGCAGGTCGGCGGGCAAAGCTGATTCGGGGGCGAGCTTGACTTCAGTTGCGGCGGGTCGCTCTCCGCCCGCGCAGGCAGTCAACGCCAGAAGCGGAACCAGGAGCAGTAATAGAAGGATGCGATGTGGGTGGCGATGCATGGGATTTCTGTGGTGAGAGTGCGTAGCAGGGGTGTCGTTAGGTGGATGTCTGGAACCGACCTCCGGGTGGTGGCTATTTCCGCCCAGGTTCCTGGAATACTTGGTAGCCACCACCCGGAGGTCAATGAATCAGCGCGATATGGTCACTTTGCCTTTCATGCCGGCGTCGTAGTGCACGCCGTCCTGCTCAAAGCAGCCCATCTCCCATTCGCCCGCCATCTGCGGAGTGACTTTGAATTTGATGACGGCCTGGCCCTCGCCTTGCGGTAACGCCACCATGAAGCCGGCGTGCGTCTCCTCTTCACCGTGCTCATCCATTTCCATGACGTTTGTCATCGTCACTTCCGGAGTTGTGCCGGTGGATTCGAACATATCCGTCTGGAAGCCGGACGGGCGATTGTTCATCATCATCACGTCTTTGCCAAACATGACCTCATGCACCAGTTGTCCGCTGTTGATAAGGGTCAATTCCACATCCTGCCCCACTTTGAGGTCGAGCGAGGGCGGCGAGAAGGCATATTCGGTCATGTCGATGGTGTAGCGTACCGGTTCGGGCGGGCTGCCGCTACATGCAGCCAGCACGACAGCAAGAATGAGAATCGAGGCGGCTATTGTTAGCGTTTTCATGATGAACTCCTGGTGGTGTGTGGTGGATAGAATTACTGTGCGGTCGCGGATTCTTGCAGGCTGACTTCGTGTTGGAATTGGCGCTGCTCGTCGGGCCACAGGCTCTTGAGATAGGCCAGCACTGCCAAAATGTCGTCGTCATTCAGGGTTTCGGCGAATGCGGGCATGTTGCTATTGAAACCGGGGATTTCGAGACTGTCGCCACCGCCTTTGATGATCTGGAAAAGCAGGTCATCGCCGTGATGCCATGTGTGGCCGTCGGCGGTATGCGGCGGGGCGGGATAGGTTCCATCTTCTTTGGGCGTCTTCCAATTCGGCTCGCCTTCGCCGTTGGGGCCGTGGCAGACGGCGCATCGCTCCGTATAGATCACAGCGCCGCGCTCGATCTCCTCCGTTTGCGGCTGCTGTCCATTCGCAGCGCCCCGCGCGCATGCCGCCAGCACTGCAACCGCCACGACAAGTAAGACGAAGCGGATGGCCGGGACACGGACAAATCGGCCGGGTATGATTGATTTCAAACGGCGTCCGTCAAATCGCGGCGCATCGATTCATATTCCGATTGTGTCAGTTCACCGCGGGCATACCGCCGCTGCAGGATATCGACTGCCGATTCACCCTGCGGACGCGACGACTGGCGGGTAGAATCGCCGGTCCGCACATCCGTCCGGGGAAATAGAACGCTGACAAACCAGATGGCTAGACCAACAGTCAGAAGCAACAACAGCAGCATAATCAGGAAGTCGATGCCGCCAAAGCCGAAACCCATCATGGTTTCACCTCCGAATTAGGATCGTACAACGAACAGGGGTGCCTCTATCCTATGCGGCCAGTGTGACGTTCTTGACGCGCCAATATGACGATTTGATGAAGAACTACGGCAGCGCCACAGGCAGCGTGAACCCAAACACGCTGCCACGTCCCAGCCCCTCGCTCTCGCCCCAAACCCGCCCGCCCTGCGCCTCCACCCAATGCCGGGCGATGGTCAGGCCAATGCCCGAGCCGCCGCCCGCGCGCGCGCGACTTATCCACACGATAGAACCGCTCGAATAGATGCGGCAAATCTTCGTCCGAGATGCCGATGCCGCTATCCTCGACCAGAAACGTCACTTCATCACCCTCTTGCCTGACACACACCGTCACCTCGCCCCCGGCTGGCGTATAGTGCAGAGCATTACCCAATAAATTCAAAAGCACCTGGGTCGGCCGCGCCGCATCCGCCAGAACCGGCGGCAGATTCGCGTCTGTCGCCTCGCGCAGCGTGACGCCCTTATCTTCAAATTGCAGTTGCAGGCGTTCCACCGCCGCCGCCGCCAGTGCTGCCGGGGCGATGGGATGCAATTCAAGCGGGATAAAGCCAGCCTCAGCCTGAGACAAAACTTGTAGGTCCTGCACTAGCCTTTGCAGGCGCAACGCCTCTCGCTGCACCCCCTGATAGGTGGCCGGTTCCGCTGGCAGCACACCATCGATCAGCCCTTCCATTCCATTTCAAACAGTGGTAGTGGTAATTTTTGACTGACGCTTGATAAGACGTGAATCTAACCGTCCAAGAAGCTGACGGTCTGATGATCAATCGCTTGGTTTCGTGGCTTTACAGTCTCCCAAATATCCGGAAACAGACATATTGCCAATTTCACCAACGCAACCGACCTTAGGCGCCAGTCAATTCTGAGCCACTAACCAAACAGTTTCAACGACTCGATAGCGACAGGCAATCCTTCTACCTCGCTGCGCACGCCCTGGCCGCAGATATTCTCCAGATAATGTGCGGCCGGCAGAGTCAATTCCTGCGCCTGGGCATGTTCCTCGTGCTTGTCCACAGACACCCTTCCGCCGGTGATGGGGTTTTGGTTGATCCTGCTTTCGTAGCGCTGCAACAGGAATTCACAGGAATTCGATCCGCCGGACGCACTACGATCATATCCCGAATCTGCACCTATTCCACAATGCATCTTCGTGAGAAATACGCCACCTTACTGTCGGCTCTGTCTCTGACGCAAGACATCAATCCGAGATTGACTTCTATGCCGACATTTTGTTCTACAGGAATGTCACATTGCGTTCACAATTGGTTCACATCTTGGCGCGAACATATAAGTGTTCCCCTCTTTCATCGCCTATCCTACTCATTACACTGGAGGTTTAATATGATGGCATTCGGCATGGGAGGCTTCGGCATCCTATTCATGATCCTGATCTGGGGCGGTCTTATCGTCCTAGTCGTTTGGGGGTTGTCCGCCCTCGTACCCCGCATCAGCAGCGGCAATGGCTCGACTCATCCCCCAATAGCAGACGCAAGCCCCCCTGCATTGGACCTGCTCAAGCAACGCTATGCCCGAGGCGAGATCACCAAATCCGAGTATGATTCCATGCGACAAGATATTCTGGCTTGATTCTCGCCTTACTCACCCTCGACCACCCCTCGGCGGTCGAGGGATTCTCGCGCTCCTGCTGGTAGCCGATAAAGCCTGTGAGCATACAGGCCATTTTGCCCTTTTGCGCTTGCCGCCGGAAAGATAAGATGGTAGATGGAGATGTTAGCGGTGTCTCCGATAGGCAACCTATTTCCACATTGAAGGGCAATCTCATGAATGATCTTACCAACTCGGAGGCAGATCCCTCCGAATCAGATGCCGCAGCCAGCAGCTTTCAGACAATCAAAGCTGCCAGATCGCAGACGGAACCTCGAAGCGTTAGAGAGAAGGCGCTGCTGGAAAAGGCAGTTTACCTGGCGCCGCGCTCCAGCGCCCAGAGACTGCCGACGGCCCAAATCCAATCTAAAGCCGAGTCTCTCACAATGAATCGTCGGGAGTTTTTGACATATGCATGGGGTGCAACGCTGGGGCTGGTCGCAGTGCAGGGCGGCGTTGCCACTCTCTGGTTCAGCTATCCCCGGTTCAGGACCGGCCAGTTCGGCGGCGTATTCACACTGACTGGCCCGCTGCCGGAAATCAGTGCCAGGCCGGATGAATATCTACAGGGCAAATTCTGGTGGTCGCATACTGAAGACGGTATGAAAGCATTGTACAAGGTCTGTACTCATCTTGGCTGTCTGTACGAGTGGAAGGACCAGACCCAACGCTTCGAGTGTCCCTGCCATGGTTCTCGCTTCCGTCAGGATGGACGTGTGATCCGCGGGCCGGCGGCGCGGGATCTGGATGAGTTTGTGGCGACGGTCTATGATCAGGCCGGTACGCAAATCGACCAAACGACATCTGAAAAACGCTTTGTCGTCGCTCTGGACGATGTATTCTATAAGATTGATACTGGCAAAAAAATTCTGGGGAATCCGGCCGATCCAGCCCTCCGCCAAATAGAATGAAGACGACCGGCATCAAAGTGTCGCCAATCGTGAGGAGTATGAGATCTCCTTGCTATTCTTTGAGCCACAGATTACGCGGATTACACAGATGAAAATATCCGCGTTTAACTGCGCTTGTCCGCTTTGCATCCGAAGTTATGCCCATCCGCGTTCCATTTTTCGTCGTTCAAACGAACATGTCCTGCGAGGTGAACAGCTACCGTGAGGATAAGGTTTGGTGAATGGTTAGAAGTTCGAGTTCGCTATGCCCTCATAAGCGCCACACGTAACATCGTACCGAAGCTCGCTCCCATGCAAAAATCTATCGCGCCGCCAAGAGCGCTATCCCCGTGGCAACCGCCACTTTCATCCATTCGTTACAACGTCTCGGCAATAAAATTAGGGTTGTTTTCGTGGACGAATCAAGTTTGTCTGATCCTTGCATCAGCATGACAAGTTCGTGTGAATGTAGTGTGCTCGAAAAGTGCGGGCTTGTGGCAAGCCTGATCGGACGATTGCTGATACGTTGGTCGCGACAATACTGTTAGCGCGTTTCTTGAGAAGGAAATCACACAATAGGCCATTTGGCCCTCTAATCTCGCAAACATTTCTATTATGCTGAACATACAGTATCAATTTCGGATGCTGCCGATTCCACAGCGCAACGCTCTCCCTTTTTGATCTCGCCACCAATGTTGCCAGTTGCTCCAAGTGCCATGATAGCCCAATCGCCTGACAAAAAGCGACTCGGTATCATGAATGCCCAGCCTCCATTGGGGCTTTCATCGGTACAGATGACGAGAAAGATCGAGAGAGCGTTGCCATTTGTCTTGATTGGGCTCGGTGTGGTGGCGTTAATATCGGTCCTTGGCGTTGCGTGGTGGACGGCAGCGATCACCCAGCCTGGCGGAGCGTCAATTCCCACGAGTGTGGCCGGCATGGCGCTATCCACAACCATCGAGGGAAAACAAGCGGTCACGGAGATCAACCGTCTGCACGACAATCGCTTCCCACTGAGCAGCGGTGCGGTGGCCAAGTATGGGGGCCAAGGCGAAGCAATTCTGTGGGTGGCAGGCGCGCCTTTACCCTTTTTCGCGGGACGTATGGTCGATGTGATGCAGGCGCGCATCGCCGAGGGTAATTCACCCTTTCGGCCCCAGGCCGTGCGGAATATTGGAGGAAGGGAAGTGTTTGAACTGGAAGGTATGGGGCAGAAGCATTTCTATTTTCGCGCAAGATCGATGGTGATCTGGCTGGCAGTTAATAAAGACATTTCCGAGGAAACGCTCAAAGATATTCTGGACTTTTACCCATGACCAACAAGCATTTGTTCCTCATGCTGGCAGGATGTTTGATCCCGCTTGCAGCGTTGGCAGCGATCTACGTGTTCGGCCTGTCGACCAATATTGTGTTGCTGGCGGTTCTGCTGCTTTTCTGCCCCTTGAGCCATTTCCTGATGATGAAATTCATGATGGATGAGCATAGATCGCCACGGACTGTCAGAAATCATCGTGAATCTGCACAGAACTAATCATTTTCCCGCAAAGCCACAACTTCCTGGAATACAGACTTATGGCTGAAGTAACTGAAGCACCATCTCCGCCACCGCTTCCTTCATCAAAAACAGGTAAACCCCGCCTGTTTCGCATCGTGGCGTATGCATTGGTTTTCTCGTTGCTTGGTCTACTTGCTTGGGGCCTGGTCCGGGCGGACCAAGGACAAGTCGATTCGGGTTTGGCCCCTGACTTTTCTCTGACCAGTTTCGATGGCGAGATCGTTCGACTCAGCGATCTTCGAGGACAGGTTGTGATTATCAACTTCTGGGCCTCGTGGTGTCCGCCCTGTCGGGAAGAAGCGGCTTACCTGGAGTACACGTGGCGGAAGTATCAGGATGACGGCGTAGTGTTTATCGGCGTCGATTACGTAGATACCGAAGAGAAGGCGCTTGAATATATCGCTGAATTCAACATCACTTATTTCAATGGACCGGATGTGGGCACAAAGATCGCTCAAGAATACAACATCCAGGGGGTTCCAGAGACGTTTTACGTCGATAAGAACGGCGAACTTCGCGGCGTGCATATCGGCCCCTTGTATCCACCCTCATTGGACAACACTATTGATGAGCTCCTCGCAGAACCCTATTTAGGAGAGTGACCATGACCACCCAGGGCCCATCACTTATGGAGATCAAGGCTCGTCCGCGCAAGAACAAGTACAAAACTCTAGCAGGCGGACTGATGATCGTCATCGCTTTGACCTACCTGATTTTTACCGCAACCGCTAACAACGCTCAGTATTACATGACAGTGGACGAACTGCTGGCGCAGGCCGATACACTGGAGGGACGCAACGTGCGTGTGTCGGGTGCAGTGGTGGGCGAAACCGTGCAGTACAATCTGGAAACCCTCGAACTGACCTTCGAGATAGCGCAAATGCCCGGGTCGCCTTCCGACATCGACAAGGCGGGCGGTCTTGCTGAGGCGTTGAGAGCAGCGGTGAACAATCCCGACGCTCAGCGTATTACCGTCCACTACGTAGGCCCCAAATCCGACCTCCTGCGCAATGAAGCAGCAGCCATTACAACGGGCACATTGCAGGACGATGGCGTCTTCCACGCTAACGAAGTGCTTTTCAAATGTCCGACACGCTATGAGGATGCACCTCCCGCGCCGGCAGCCTAGCCACGACAACAGAGGACCCAAGACCTATGATCGCTAACATCGGACTCATCGCTCTGTTCATCGCCGTTGTCGTGGCGGTATACAGCACCCTGGCAGCCGTCTATGGCGCACGACGCCGTTCGCTGGCCTGGGTGCTCAGCGCTCGCAACGCTGGCCTCGCCGTCTTTCCCTTGTTGACGCTGTCGGTAGGAGCGATTGTTTATGCGCTGATGGTGAAAGACTTCTCTCTCGCCTATGTGGCAGATGTCTCCAGCCATGCCATGTCTTCCTTCCTACGGGTCACAGCCCTGTGGGGCGGACAGCAAGGATCGATTCTATTCTGGGCTTGGTTGATGGCTGGATTTGTGGCGGTGGTGCTTTTGCGGAAATGGGACGAGGACATCGAATTGATGCCATATGTGATTGTTGTGACCATGCTGACCACCGCTTTCTTTGTGGGGCTGGCCCTCTTTATCACCAATCCATTTGCGCGACTATGGCACGTACCGGGTGCAGCGGATGTGATCGTCTCTGTCATCCCGCCTACTACGGCCATGGCCTATACCCCACCCGATGGTCAGGGGCTGAATCCTTTGCTCCGCCATTTCGGCATGATCGGACATCCTCCTACTACCTACCTGGGCTTCACCGGCTTCGTCATCCCCTTCGCTTTCGCCATCGCCGCCCTGATCACTGGCGAAGCCCAAAAGGATCGCTGGATACGCACCACCCGGCGCTGGACGCTCTTTGCCTGGATATTCCTTTCCATTGGTCTGGTACTGGGCGGGCGCTGGGCCTATGATGTCTTGGGTTGGGGCGGTTTTTGGGGATGGGATCCAGTCGAGAATGCCATGCTGTTGCCCTGGCTGACTGCCACCGCCTTTCTGCATTCGGTCATGATCACCGAGAAGCGAGGGATGCTGAAAACCTGGAGTCTGATCCTCATTATCCTCACGTACTCGCTGGCTCTGTTCGGCACCTTCATCACCCGCACCGGCGTGATCAGTTCCGTCCACGCGTTCTCCAAATCCGCCTTAGGCCCGGCCTTTTTTGTATTTATCGCTTTCACCTTTATCGGTTCGCTTTACATCCTGGTACGACGACTGCCTGACCTCAAAGCTGACCACGAGTTGGACAGCTTTCTATCGCGAGAGGCAGTGTTCCTCCTGCAAAACGTGATATTCCTGGCCATTACCTTTGCTGTATTTTGGGGTACCGTTTTTCCTATGGTTTCCGAACTGTTTACGGGAACCAAAATCACCGTGGGACCACCCTACTTCCAGAAGGTCACTGGCCCCCTATTTGCGATACTGGTATTGTTAATGGGTGTGGCCCCACTCGTGGCGTGGCGCAAGCAAGCAGCCCGCTCGTTGGGAAGGGCGATGCTTATCCCCTTTGCGCTAGCCCTTGTCGGCGCCATCCTGTGGGGTCTGTTATGGGATATGCATCCGGCCGCCACGTTAGGGCTATGGCTGGTGCTATTCGTTCTGTTCACAACCCTGGCCGAGTTTGGCAAAGGCATGCGGGCGCGTATGGCGGTACGAGACGAAAACCCCTGGACAGCCTTGACGCGACTGATTGGCAGGAATCGCCGCCGCTACGGCGGTTACATCGTCCATCTCGGCGTGGTCATGATGGCGCTGGGAATAATCGGCGATGCTTATTTTAAACAGGAGACGCAGGGCGCATTGGCCGTAGGTGAGACGCTGGCAATAAACGACTATACGCTCCGTTTCGATGGCTTGAGGCAATATCCCGGCTCCGATGGTCGCGACATCGTCGAGGCCTCTGCCACTTTGTTACGAGATGGCGAGGTCATCCGGGAAATGCGTCCCCGGCGTGATTTCTTCGTTGTGCAACAGCAGCCGGTGACAGTGCCCGCCGTTTACTCCACACCGGGCGCAGATATCTATGTCCTCATGGTGGGATGGGAAGAGATAGGCCTGCGCTCATCCACATTCAAGATTTATGTCAATCCCCTTATCAACTGGATGTGGATTGGAGGGTTTATGCTCATTATCGGCACAGTGATAGCCGCCTGGAAACCACTGACGAGCCAGGAAAACTCATACACGCTCAAGCCGGCCCCGGTGAAGACACTTCCAGCCATGGGCGGAGGTTCACTATGAGGCGACGCTTGTTCTTCCTCGTACCTGTGCTCCTGCTGGCGTTGTTGATTGCGGGCCCGGCGCAGGCACAGAGCGGCGATCCCGGCTTATTTCCCACCGATAATGACGTCAACGTCATCGCCAAAAAGCTCTACTGCCCGGTGTGTCCGAACACGCCGCTCGATGTCTGTGAAACACTGGCTTGCAAGGATTGGCGCCAGCAGATCAGAAATCAACTTTCCGCGGGCTGGAGCGAGGGCCAGATCATCGACTACTTCGTCGAGCAGTATGGCCAGCGGGTGTTAGCCGAACCGGAGCGCCGGGGCTTCACTTCTTTCGTTTGGGTGCTGCCCATCCTGCTGGCCCTAATTGCCCTATTCGTGGCGGCCCTTATTCTCAATAGCTGGCTGACGCCACCAGTAGCGCAATCGTCCGAAGCGCATATCTCGGTCATCCCGCCCGAAAAGATCGCACAGATCGAGCAAGAACTACGAGAGATGTATTGACGTGATTATCCGACCATTCCTGATCCGTATGCATTCGAGACCATGATTATTGCCTCCATTCTCATCGGTTTAGCCCTGCTGGCCGTCACCCTTTACTTTGTATTCAGTCCCCTACAGCGGCGGGCAAATGTGCCCCTGTTCACTGGACAGGGGCTTGAAATCGAGCAGACGCCGAAACGTGAAACGCTCCTGGCAGCACTACGTGACCTGGAATTTGATCATTCGACAGGTAAACTCACCGACGAAGACTATCAGGCTATACGCGCAGACCTCATGAGGAGAACGGTCGCCGCCCCACGAACGGACGAAGGGAACACCATGCTAGACGCCCAAATTGAAGCCGCCGTGCTTTCCTATCGACGAGACAAACGAAGCGTCAACAACTGCACCGCTTGTGGCGCCGAGTTGACCAGTGGCAGCCGGTTCTGCGCTGCATGCGGCGCGCCTGTCGCCGTGACATATCACTGTTCACACTGCGGAAAATCGTACTCGAAAGGAGACGCATTTTGTAGTCTTTGCGGTTTATCGCTCCACCAGGTTATGGAGTTTGCCTCATGAGAAGAACCTTCATCCTGATGACCGGTTTGCTGTTGTTTGCGATCCTGGCGAATCCCGCTCATGCGCAGACGCCCACCACTGCTGATCCGTTGGCCAACGGCTGGATGGGTCGGGTGACGGGGACGGTGGAGAACCAGACAGTGGGTGGGGCCGTGCCCGCTGAGTTGGTCGTCATGCTTCACGCCTGGGACGATAATTTTGATGAGAAGCTGATGCGAGACGCTCCAATCGAGGTCGACGGCTCTTTCGTGTTCGAGGATGTGCCCTTCTCGACTGCGCTCACGTATGGAATCATGGCTGCTTACAACAATGTCCCATACTTCGCCGATCCGGTGACGGTGACGGAAGGCCAGACAGAAATCGCCGTGATCACGCCAATCTACGAAATGACTTCCGACCCGGCGAATATCGAGATCACCCGCGCCCATATTATCCTCAACCCGACCACACAGGGCCTGCAAGTGACCGAAGTCTTGAGCGTTTCCAATTTCGGCGACCGTACTCTGAAAGACGCGGTGACGCTGGCCGATGGGCAATCTGCAACCCTGGCTTTCTCGCTTCCAGAGGACGCCACCGTCCCCACCTTTATGGATAGTTCCGACCGTTGGCGACTGACGGAGAACGGCTTTGCCGATACAACCCCCCTCCAGCCAGGAGAGAACGTCGCCCAAATCGTAGCTTTCTATCAGATGGGATATGAAGACGGAATGACCTTCAGCTACACGGCGGACTATCCTAACCAGGGCTTAACGCTTGTGATACCGCAAGAGAGCGGCGTGGAGATCGAAGGCGAAGGGTTGCTGGATGCAGGCGCGCGTACGTCGAACGACGGCGCCACACTACGCATGTTCACACACAAAGCCACGCCAGCGGGCGGCGCCATCGTTTTCCGTCTTACAGGCGCTCCCGCTCCCGCTTCGGACGCCAGCACAGCCATGTCCGAACCATTTCAGACGTCGGACTCCAGTCGTTTAATCCTCATCGGTAGTCTGGTTCTGGGGGCGGCGCTGATCGGTCTAGGTGTGGCGCTATTGCGGCGCACCCAGAGGCTTGACCAAACAGCCGGACAAGATGATTTTGAATTAGACGAGATATTCCGGCAGATCGCCCTGCTCGACGATGCCCATCAAAGCGGCGAAATCGATTCGCAGATCTATCACGAACGCCGTCAGAGTCTAATGGAGCAGGGCCGACGTTTGCTAACATCAGGCGACACGCCTGTCTCTCACGTCGTCGCCCGTGTCTGACCGCAACCGCCGGACGTTTTGGAACCGTTACGGTTTCTGGGTCATCATATTGGGGCTGGCGGCCGCGACAGTCTATCTTCTGCCGACACCAGCGTTGCGTTTTGCCCCCGCCCCGACAGCCACCGCGCCCAACCCGGCCTCAAGTCCTCCGGCAACGCCAACCACCGGGAATCAAGCCCTGGTCGCCTATGTGGGAGAGATACCGGTTTCCACAGAAGCGTGGCGACAGGCCCGTCAGGCCGCCGAGGTGATGATGCGCTTACTGGCACCGCCCGGCAGCATTCTGGATGAACCGTTCGTGTTGAAAAGCTATCTGGAAGATAGGCTGATTGCCGAGGAAGCAACACTAGCGGGATTCGACCTGCCGGAAGCTGCCGTTCAGGTTGAGGAAGATCGAGTGTTGGCCGTCGCCGGCCTGAACCCCGCCGATTTAGAGGCGATTCTGGCCGAGACGGGTCTCGATCTATCGGCCTGGCAAGAAGAATTACGTCTCAGTGTAGTTGCGGCCTCTTATCTCGAGGATGTCATCCTGGCTGACATCCCATTGGCGGATAAGAATCAGCGCCGAGAAGACTGGCTAACCAACATCAGGGCGCAGCGTCCCATCCGAACCTTGGTCAAGGCAGAGACCGTACAAGGTCTGCGACCGGGTAATACGCCACCTGACTTCACTTTGCCTCTGCTCGATGGCGGCACTATGCGGCTCAGTGATCTCAGGGGGCAACCTGTCCTGCTTAATTTCTGGGCAACCTGGTGCCTGCCCTGCCGTGAAGAAATGCCCTTATTCGAGCAAGCGTATCAAGAGGCCAATGAGGACGGTTTCATGCTGTTAGCCGTGGATGTGGGCGAAGACGCACAGTCTGTGCAGGCGTTCATCGATGAACTGGGCCTCACCTTCCCCATCGCCCTGGATCGAGATCAGGCCGTGACACAGCAATACCGTATTGTCGGTCTCCCCACCAGCTACTACATCGACCGTGACGGGGTGATCAAAGATTTGTTGATTGGCGCCGTGTCTGGCATGCCCGAACTACGGCGGCGGATCGAAAAGATCGGTGTAGCCGTCGACGGGTGATCAGAGCACTCTGCATTTAGGAATCACTAAAAATGGGCATTATCGGGCGATGTTGTAGCAATGTATTCTCAACCAGATACCATTTTGCTACGTGCTCAATGATATCTGGTTCGCTGCGGTTGAAAACATGTGCTTCGTCAAACTCGACATCGAGAAAGAGTTCATCATGGCGCTCAAAGGCAATCGCAAAGTCGCCCTTTCGCAAGCAGACAAACAGAACGGTCGTTATCAACGGCTCGATCAGCTCGACTTACCGCAAGACACACTCCAGCTAATCCATCTGGAGCAGGTGCCGTTTCCACTGCACTTGCTCCGCCAGGTCTTCACAAACGCAGACGGCTCAACCGGTGTGCGCTATCTGGTGTCGAGCGATTTGACCTTGATGGCTGACCAACTCGCAACAATCTATCAAAAACGGTGGAAAGTTGAGGAGTATCATCGCTCGCTAAAGCAAAATGCTTCCTTGAGCAAATCGCTCACTCGTACATTGACTACACAGACCAACCATTTTATGGCTGCACTCTGGTCTTTTACCAAGCTTGAATTGTTAAGAGTCCGAACCAAGAAGAACCACTATGCCCTCAAAACGCAGTTGTATCCTTCCGCTCTGCAACAAGTATTTGCTGCTTTGCGCGAACTTGAACCAGTGCGTCTTGATACCATCCGTGCGTAACATCAGATATTAATTACTGCGGTACTGCAAAAGTTGCAGGTACGTAGTCGGGTGAAGGCGGCGCTGCTGGCTCAACAGCACGGCCTGGGCTAGGTACAATGAGGGAGCCGGATAGCAGACTTTGGTCTGATCAATCTGCAGACCAAATTACTGGAATGACCGCGCCATTTGGCTCTACACGAAAAGGATAGATGCGGATATGATAAATACAGGATGTGTGAAATGTTTCGCACATGATAGACGAATCATTCGCTTCATACCAATCACTCGATGTATCCTGGAGGGTACCATGTCTCCTAAAGTTCCTGTCTTTCAAAAAGGACGAATCATTGCAGATCCCCCTATTGCCCAATTCCTCTTTTCCGACGTGCGGATGAGTTGGCTTTGGCTGGTTGTACGGGTTTGGCTTGGGTACAGCTGGATCGACGCAGCTCTGCACAAAGTCACCAACCCGGCCTGGGTCGAGACCGGCGTTGCACTCAAGGGTTTCTGGACGGGAGCCGTCCAAATACCCGCTGAAGGACGCCCCCCAATCGCCTTCGACTGGTACCGCGATGTCATCGCCTTCATGCTGCAGAACGAATGGTATACTTGGTTCGGCAAACTTGTGGCTTGGGGCGAGTTGCTAATTGGTATCGCACTCATCATCGGCGCCTTCGTGGGCATCGCCGCTTTCTTTGGCGCTTTCATGAACTGGAACTTCATCATGGCTGGTGCCGCCAGTACCAATGGTCTCCTGCTTGTCGCAGCCGTGTTGCTGATTCTTGCCTGGAAGATCGCCGGTTATCTGGGCGCAGACTACTTCCTCATGCGCTGGATGGGGGTTCCTTGGAAGCAGAATCTACCAGATGATATGCAACCAGCATCTGATACCCGCATGGTGCCTAATACCGCCTGAACCTCATCGTTCCACATACTCACAAATACCGTAAACGGCAACGCTTCGTTGCCGTTTACGGTATTTGTGTTTTGATCAGTCAGAAAGACTAGAACGTACACCAAATAAGATGCATTGAGCAGCGGCTCCCGGAGTGAAGCTACGCCAAGGTAAATGACAACGAAAAAGGACTGTTGGAGCGATTGTGTGGATAGAATTTGTTGAATTTATGCATTCGATACGTTCTGAGACAGCCGAATTTCAATTGCTGAGCAGGAGGAAATAGACCTAGAGATATCACCCTGAGCCATATACAGATTGCGGGCCTAGTAAGCGGACTAGGATGAATCATAGATCACAACTTGTTCGACCCGAAAACCAAATGCAATAGCCCGCCATATGTCAGACATCGATTCCATCGGCAATTCGTGAAACAAAGAGCGCATCCGTTCCCACAAGCGACGTTTGCTACCAACTTTCTGCCAAGCTGCCTGGAAGAGTGAACAGGCCAATTGCTGCGCCTGGTCAATGGCAAAGGCCAACATCATGAGCATCGCCAAAACAACCGATAGATTCTGTCGGCCATGGCCAAAGTTGTGTTCGAAATGGTAGCCCTGATTCTTGAGCGTGTTGAAGGTCTCATTTTCGATTTTCCAGCGGGCCCGCCCTCCTCGCATCAAGGTATAGGCATTGGCCTCTGTAACAATGAAGTCTGTGACCCAGCTGAAGTGGCATGTCTTTTTGCCTGACTTGATCTCCCAGTATTCCAAAAAGTTGACCCGCACATCTTGATTGGATTCGTTCAAAGGGGCATCGTTGAGAAAGCGAAAACGATGGATGCTCTCATCTTCCGCGATTTCAAACTCCCTTGTAGCTCCTTCTATCTGCGCCTGGTTCACATGATCGAACAGAAAACCATGGTCCCCTTGTTTGACGCCAATGATGTAGCGCAGGTCATGACGTTGCAACTCCCCGATATGGGGGGCATTGGCTGCCAAGGCGTCCTCTACAACGATCAAAGGCAGGTGAGGATGGTCCTGACACAACTTCTCCAATAAACGCTTGGCCGCATTTCGCTCGCAGTCGTTTTTCATGGCTCCATCTTGTTTGATGATCGGTTCCGGAGCCAGGGGTATCACTGCTTTTTGCTCTGGATGAACGATCGTCGCCCCCAACATTTGATGGGAATAGGTGACCGTCCCATCTCTGTGCCACTTCTCCAGACAGGATTCACAATGCACATCTTTGGAACTGAAGTATCCTGTGCCATCCACGGATACCAGGTAATACTTGCCCATAAATGTCATTTCCTCCAACACCTTTCCCCGCTGCAACTGCCTGAACAACTGCTTGTACAACGGTCGCAATGTTTCAGGGGCCACACCATCCAATATGCTGCGCATCTGCGTATCGCTGGAGATGTCTTCGATGCCAAATACCTTCCGCAAATTCCCTGATGTCCCTCTGCGCTCATCAAACGCCAACAAAGATGGATCTTTCAACGCAAACATCGCCAGTCCTGACATCAGGGCATCCACCAACCCTATGCTGATGTTCTTGGGCCGATGATCCTCGATTTTCACCATCCCCTGTCGCATGTGGCGAAACAAACCGTCCGCTGAAAGATGCTTACGATTTTTCATCAGCTTTCTACCTCGGTTTTGAGGAACAACGACTACTAATCTTTACGAAAACTGCACGCCATTATACCACTTTTCCCTACTCCGGGAATTGCTGTGCATTGAGCAACATTGCGAGCGTTGTCAAGTCATGATCACGGGGATTTTGCATCTGCATTCTGATATTGGCTACGTGGACATGGGACGGTGGTTATGTTAACGTAATAGATATCTCCCACCACAACTATTGACACGCGAAGGGTCAGGGTGCAGACCACCCAGTACAGAAAAATGCAGCTACGCAACATCCGTCTTCTCTGATCAGTCGCTCAACCTGTGCACAAAATGGATGCAGAATCGGCTATTTAAGATAAATAGTAATCTCTGTTCCCCGTTGTCGTTCGGACGTGATGGTGAGCGTTGCACCAATAAGTTCCGCCCGTTCCTGCAAACCCAAAAGGCCAAAATGCCCGGCCGAAGCAAACTCGGCGGGATTGTCAGGCACAGTGAAGCCCCTGCCGTCGTCTATGATCGTCAGCGTCACATCGCTTTGTTCGCCAAATCCCAGCATGATGTAAACGGCTTGCCCCTCGGCATGGCGAATTACATTACTCACAGCCTCCTGCGCCATGCGATAGAGGGCTAGTTCACAGGTGGCGGGTAAGCGCTGGGGTGAGCCCCACTGCTGGAACCCGGTCTTCATACCCGTAGTCTCACCGGTTTCTTTCAGAAGCATCTCCAATGCCGTGGCCAGACCCAGGTCTTCGAGATAAATAGGGCGTAGGGCGCGCACGAATCGCCGCAGATCGGCAATGCTTTGCCCGGTCAATTGCTGGATGTCGGCCATGACGCGGCTGACTTCGGGGCTCGTCGTCCCCATCTGCGCTAATTGAGCGCGCTGATTCAAGGCGATCAAGGATTGAAGGGTGACATCATGTAATTCTCGGGCCAGGCGCTTACGCTCTTCCTCCTGTCCGGTGGTGATAGCGCCAATATAGCTGCGCAAATTTTGCTGCGCCAGCTTCACTTTGTGAGCGAGATGAATGAGTTCTCGCTGCAAACGGCGGATTTCGGCGGTACCGCCGACCGGCTCCTCAATCGGTTCAAACTCGCCCCAGGCCAGCGCTGCCGCCTGCGTTTCGAGACGTTGCAGCGGTTGTACGATTTGACGAGCGCCAAACCACAACGCCACCAACGCCATCAATAAGACCGGCGCTAATACCAACGGAGCGAATAAGGTTGTGCGCAGAAAAGGGCTAGAAACGGCTTCCCACGGCTCCGACAGCACCAGCACCCAACCTGTAGGTGCCACCGGGCTGAAAGCCACTACGTGCTCGCCATCGGCGGTTTGGACGAAGGTGGCGCCCTCTTCGCCGCTCAGCCCATTTGCTACTCCAGCGTGTGCGGACAGCGGCTCGCTCTCAACCAGATTGCTCGTTCGGAACAGTATCTGGTCATGGGCATCGACCATGAACGCATTAGCTTGATCGTTGACGGCAAAACCGCCCTCAAGGATGGGTGCTGCCAATCGCTCCGGCGAGAACGCACCGATTGCCACGGCGCTGTTGGGCCGAGCCGCCGCCACAAAGACCACGTAATCACCAGTTTGTGCATCAAGAACTGCATCGCTAAAAAGCGGCCTTTCGTCCACGGTCGCCGCCAGATCCGCGACTGTCTCGACCAGGCGCCGTTCGGCTAGTGTGTTCCACAACCCACCATCCACACTGGTGGCCACTAACTGACCCGACCGCGCAAGCACGGCCACACCTGCGTCGAAATCCTCAAACTGCGCAGCATCGTTTGTTAATAGCATTTCGGGCGAGGCGCCCTCAGCGATACTCACAGCCAGGTTGTACACAAGAATGCCACGATGCCGCAACTGGGCGTCGATGGCCAGCGCAGCCGTGCGTGCCGCTCGTTCATCCCGCTCGCCCACCAATGATCGCATGGCGCGCTGGTGTAATTCCAGACTGCCAAAGGCGATGATCAACAGCAGCAAAGTCAGTGGGAGGATGGTGACGAAGAAAAGCTGGAGTGAGAGCCCATTGCCTGGAAACAAACGTGCACCAGACATACGATTTGAGATGCGCCGCACACTCAACCCTCGTCCAACTCACCGAGTTCTGGGTCTAGCCATCCCATAGACACAGCACGCATGACTGCTTCAGTACGGCTGTTGGCCTGAAGTTTTCCGAAACTTTTGGCCAAATGCCCCTGTACTGTGCGATCACTGATCCCCAATTGCCGACCGATGGCCTTGTTGGTAAAGCCCTTGGCCGCCAGCGCCAGGACTTCCAGTTCTCGCTTAGTAAGAGATTCGATAGATGAGGGATCCTGATGAATGGCAAGTTGGCTGAGCACCTTGTGGGCGATGGCCGGATCTAGCACTGAGCGGCCATCGTAAACATCCAGGACCGCCTGTATGATTTCTTTCGGTGAGGCAGTCTTCAAGACATAGCCATTTGCCCCTGCCCGTAACACAGCCAGGACATAGGGGTCGTCATCATATGCCGTGAGAATTAGCACGCCGATATCCCGGTGATGCACCCGAATCCAGCGAGTGACATCAATGCCGGAGACGTATGGCATCTGTATATCGAGGATGGCGACTTCTGGTTGAAACTGTCCGATCAGCGTCTTGGCCTGTGCGCCATCATCCGCTTCGGCCACAACCTGAATATCCCCTGAACGTTGCAGAATCTGGCGGATGCCAGCCCGCACGACAGCGTGGTCATCCGCCAACAACACGCGAATCTGAAGTGGGCTATGCGCGGTTTGGTTTTCGACCATGCTTCTAAGCCTGAAAGTTGACATTGTTGGCTATAATTACCAAGCCTTCTCGGTCGGAAATCCTGATACGGCGACGGGCAGTTCTTACGATGCCCGCGTCCTTGAATTCCCCTAATACTTGCGTTGCCGTTTCCCGATATGTACCGACAGTCTCGGCTATCTCCAGATGGGTGATGCCGACAACCTCACCCGTGTTGTTGGCATCAAGTTGAAGGAGCAGGGCGGCAATCCTGGCAGGGACTCGATTGAATGCCATGTCTTCAAGCCGACGCTCCGCTTCCTCTAGCCTTCGCCCAGCCATCTCTATGAGTCGTAGGCCTACCTGCGGATTCTGTAGTACCAATCGTTCTAGCACCTGACAATCCATCACAACAACAGTACAATCGTCACTCGCTTCTGCAAATGTATGATGAATCTGATTACCAAAAAGCGCCATCTCACCAAACACTGAGTTACCATTGAGTTTTGTGATGATAAGTTTCTTTCCCTCTGGCGAAATCCTGTACAATTGCACTACACCCTGACGCAACACAAAGAGCGTCTCGCCTCGTTCCTCCGCCCGGTAGAATATCCGCCCTTTGCGTACATGGCTGATAGTCGTCATGCTCTCAAGGAAAACAAGTTCTTTGGCACTAAGATCGCGGAATAATTCGAGGCATGAGAGCAACTTAAGTTTGTCATTCATAGGCACTGCCCTCTGTCGCTTTGTAGTGGAGGAAGAAAACCGTATCGGACAGAACCGTGTGGCGGACTCAGCGCCGTAATGCCACTTCGACACAAGCAATCCATGGAACGCCGAAGCATTTCATGGCGGCTCATTAAGGCTAACAGATGCGGCGAAGTTTTCACATAATGAGCGATGGATTTAACAGACTTCTAAAGACTCTGTGACGAAACGATGAAGATTGGCAACTTACCACAGCGCCCTGAAACCACTTATTTGGCAGAACGCTGTGGCAGATGGGAAGATTCTATTGGCTTTGATGATGCTCGTGGGGTTCGTGGCCGCTTTCGTAATGCTGCATAAATAGATAGGATTCTGGTTCCCGTTCGAAGGCCTTTTTGCAGCCAGCAGCGCAGAAGTAATAGGTTTGTCCTTTGTGGTTGGAAGTGAATTCGGCGGTTTCGGTGTCTACGGTCATGCCGCAGACGGGATCGATTGCTTGTGCCATGAGGTTCTCCTTTAGGCTTGAGTTGATAGAGATTGGATGGGTGAAGTATATATCCTGAAATTGCAAGATCTGATCGAGCGCTTTTTGCAGACCTCTGTTGTCGGTTAACATCCGGCTCTCATCGGTCTGTAAGCACTCGTAGAGATGTTCTTTGAGCAGCAGTATCCGTATTATTCGCAGTGACCCCTGAATGGCGTGAACCTGTTGCAGCACTTCGCTGGCGGCGCGCTCCGCATCGACCATGAGACGCACGCCGTATACATGTCCTTCCACGCACTTGAGACGTCGGTCAACTTCGGCTCGAACGTCGGGATTCACAATCGCTTTACGCCCCTATGTTCACGGAATGCCGTACGGGGGCTGGCGGGGATAATTGCGCGGAGGGTTGGTCCCGCATGTAGCTGGGACGGATATCTTCGCCACGCAGGCGATTGGCGTTAGCCACCACCGTGATCGAACTGGTGGCCATGGCGATCTCCGCCAGCACAGGGTGCATCCAGCCGATCATTGCCAGCGGGATCATGGCGACATTGTAGAAAAAGGCCCAAAATAGGTTTTGGCGGATTTTACGGAAGGTCGCTCTGCTGAGATTGATAGCCTCGACGACACCAGTGAGCTGACCCCTAACCAGAGTAATGTCGCTGGCCTCGATGGCGATGTCGGTACCTGTGCCAATGGCGATGCCCACATTTGCCTGAGTGAGGGCCGGGGCGTCGTTGATACCATCGCCCACAAAAGCGACCAAGCCATACTGCTCCTGTAACTTCTGTACCTCGGCCACTTTGCCGTCGGGCAGGACTTCGGCCAGTACATGGTCGATGCCTACCAGACGAGCAATGGCGGCGGCAGTGCGGCGGTTGTCGCCAGTGATCATGGCCGTTTGTAGACCTATCGCGTGCATTTCCTGGATGGCAAGGGCTGAATCAGCCTTGAGTGTATCCGCTACGGCGATGACGCCGGCCAGTCGTCCATCAAGCGCAACCAGCATTGCCGTCTTAGCTTCATCTTCCAGCCGCTGCAAAGTGGTCTCCAGCGATTTGGTATCGAGACCATGCTCCTGCATTAGTCGCCGGGAGCCGACCAGCACATCGTGCTCGCCGGCAGTGGCGAGCACGCCTTTGCCGCGCACGGCCTGAAAGGCTCTGGTTTCATCCAGATTCAGGCCATCCATTCGCGCCCGCTCCACGATAGAACGACCCAGAGGATGCTCGCTGCCTTGCTCGGCGCTGGCCGCTGCCTGCAAGAGTGCCTGCTGGTTGAAACCGGGAAGAGGCTCGATATCCGTCACTTCAGGTTTGCCTTTGGTGATGGTGCCGGTTTTATCGAAGATCACGATCTTGATATCCTTCATGGTCTGGATCGCTTCGCCGCTACGGATAAGGATGCCGTTTTCAGCGCCCTTGCCGCTGCCTACCATCAGCGCCGTCGGCGTCGCCAGACCAAGCGCGCAAGGACAGGCGATGACGAGCACAGCTACCATTGAGACGATGGCCAGGGTCAGCACCGAAAGGTCGGGATTCACCCAGGGCAGGAAGGAGCCTGCCTCGACAAATCCATACATGACGTTAGGGATGAGCAGCCAAGCCACAAGAGTGAGCAGAGCAATTCCGAGCACCACGGGCACGAAAATACCCGTGATGCGATCGGCGAAGGCCTGGATCGGCACCTTAGTCCCCTGACATTCATCGACCAGCTTGATGACCTGTGAGAGGAAGGTGTCCTTGCCAACCCGTGTCGCCACGATCTTGAGCAATCCTTCCTGATTGACCGTGGCGCCGATTACTTCGTCGCCGGGGTGTTTGTTCACCGGCATCGATTCGCCGGTGGCCATCGATTCGTCGATGGCGCTATCACCCCAGAAAACGACGCCATCCGTGGGGATTTTTTCTCCCGGCCGCACGATCATCAGATCTCCCACCCCCACATCCTCGATTGGCAGTTCTATTTCTTCACCATCCCGCTCGATCCGGGCGGTTTTGGCACCCAGCTCCAACAACTTGCGAATGGCCTGCGAGGCCCGACCCTTGGCCGATTCTTCGACGTAGCGGCCCGTGAGATGGAAGGCCATAATCATGGCGGCCACGCCGGCGTAATTGGCGACGGGGAAGAAAAAGGAGGCGGGACCGGTCAGCAACGACACCCCGGTGCCCAGAGCGATGAGGGTGTCCATGTTGGCATGGCCGTGCCGAACCGCAATCAAGCCGCTGCGATAGGTGCGACGCCCCACCCAGAACAGCACGGGTAGGGCCAGCACGATCATACCCAGGTTGTAGATGAATGCGCTCGGCCAGACGATGCCGAAAAACATATCGGCGAACATCCACAGGATAATAGGCACGGTGAAGGCCCAGGCAACCTGCATGCGGAAGCGCGCCTCTTGCATCTTGCGTTCTTCCAGATCGACCGGTTCCTCGTCCACGTCTTCAATCTCGAGTGCCAGGACTTTGTAGCCCGTAGCGTCGACCGCCCGTCGGAAATCGTCGAGACCGGCGATTTCCGGGATGTAGGTAACTGTCGCATTCTCGGTGACCAGATTCACAGTTACACGCTCCACACCAGGAACGCCCTGCAAGGCTTTCTCGACATGGCTAGCGCACGAAGTGCAGGTCATGCCGCCGATGGGGAGAATGACTGCTTCTTCGGGGA
>JAGFJG010000156.1 GCA_024102915.1 Caldilineales bacterium | reverse complement strand
GGGCGAGATTGGTGGAATTGAGCGCTGCTTTCCCCGACATCCATTATCGTCTGGATGATCTCATCGCCGAGGACGACCGGGTGGCGGTGCGTTTCACCGTCAGCGGCACCCATTCCGGCCTGTTTGCCGGCATCCCGGCCACGGGCAAACAGGTTTCCATGCAAGGCATGATCGTCCACCGCCTGCGAGACGGCAAGATCGTCGAGGATTGGGTGGTACGCGATACGCTGGGACTGTTACAGCAGTTGGGTGCCATCCCTAGACCAGGCTCGCAAGCACCGTCTTGAGCTCGATATATCGTTCTTTTCAGGAGGTCCATTCCCATGCAACTCATCCTGATCATTTTGCGTCTCATTCACATCGTCGCCGGCGCGTTCTGGGTCGGCAGCGCCCTGATGCTGGCGCTGGTCATCCTGCCGGGACTGCGCAAGACCGGGCCGGGCAGCGAACGGCACTTGCCGATGGCCAAGATCTCGCAGGCCATGGGCATCAGCTCGCTGCTGACCACGGTCGCCGGCCTGTTGCTCTACTGGCTGGTCTCCGGCTTCTCCTGGGCCTGGATCAGCAGCCCTCTGGGCATCGGTCTGACCCTCGGCTCCCTGGCTGGCATTGCAGCCTTCCTGCTCGGCACCTTCTCCACCGGCCCGACCAGCGGCAAGATCGCCGCGCTGGGCGCACAGATGCAGGCCGCCGGCGGCCCGCCGCAGCCGGAGCAATTGGCGGAAATGGGCCGCTTGCAGGCCAAGCTGGCCTCCAGCAGCAAGTGGAGCACCATCCTGGCAACGGCGGCGCTGGCGTTGATGGCCGTAGCCCGCTATCTGTGAGGCAAGCTCAGAAATTGATGTAGGAAAGGAGGTGAAGATGGTGACCCGACGCATTCTGCTATTGCTGGCTCTGATAGCGGCGCTGGCTGCCTGCAGTTCCGACGGCGACGATCGCACCATCGAGGCCATCGGCATGCGCTTCGTGCGTGATGAGGTGCATGTCCCGGCCAGCCAGCCGGTGACCCTGCGCATCGTCAACCGCGACGGCTACGCCCACGCCTTCGACATCGACGAATTCGACATCCACCGCCCGCTGGCGGCCTGGGAGACGGTCGAGATCACCTTCACGCCAGAGCAAGCCGGGAGCTATACCTTCTACTGCGGCTCGCCCGGACACATGACTGCCGGCATGAACGGCGTGCTGGTGGTGGAGCCGTAGCTTTACTGAAACACGATCATGAGGTTGCCCATGCCGACAATTCACCAATCAGAGTGGGCGAAAGCCCTCATCCACCTCTTCGCCCTGGCCTCCCGGTTGGAAGGCGAAGGACAGTACAACCTGGCCAAACTGGCCCGGGCCGCGGCAGATTCCATGTGTCGGCAGGCGGCTTTTGAGATCGCCATGCCTGGCGCAAGGGATGAACTGGCCGCCGATGTCAAACTCACATCCCAGACGCTCGCCCACCTGCACGTGAGCGATGAGTTGATCGCCGCCCTCACCCAGGGGGCGGAGGTGATGGCCGCAGGGCAACTACCCCTGATCAGCCTCCTCCCCCACCCCCATGTTTGCCGTACCTGTGGGCATGTGACCCTCGGCGAACCGGCGCAAAAGTGCCCAATCTGCGCCGCCTGGCCCGACACCTTTCAGCGCTTCATGCCCAACTACTGGTTCGACGCCCTGGAGCCGTTCGCCGCCATGCAGTGTCTGCGCCAGACGCCGGTCGAGGCGGAGGCGCTGTTACAAGGTCTGTCGGAGGCGCAACTGAATCAGCCGCCGGAGGATGGCGGCTGGGCGATCCGCAACGTGCTCATCCACCTGCGCGATGCACAGGGCGTGTTCGCTGCCCGGTTGGATCTGTTCCGACAGGAGGAGCACCCCGTCTTGGCGGCGAAGGCGGTGTGGACATGGGCCGCTGCGACCGAAGAACGCCCGCCCACAGCCCTGGAGATCTTCTCGGCCTATCAAACTTCGCGGGCGCAGACATTGGCCAAACTGGAGCAACTGCCCCTGGCCCATTGGTGGCGCACGGGCCGACACGAGGAATTCGGCGAGGTGACCCTGCGCCAGCAGGTCAGCTATTTCGCCGCCCACGAATTGACGCATCTTCCGCAGATTATGGCGCTGCGCCCTTCCAATGCATAGACCGACAATCAATCCATTCACCATTCATTCAGAAGGAGGAAGACCCATGACCGCACAACACGTTCCCAATATCTCGCTCGACCAACTGCGGGTCGAAATCAAGAAGGAGTACGCCAACGTCGCCCTTGATCCGGCCAAGGGCTATCACTTCCACACCGGCCGGCGGCTGATCGCCATCCTGGGCTACGACGAGGCCCTCTACGCTGGACTGCCCGAAGCCAACATCGCCTCCTTTGCCGGCACCGGCAACCCGTTCGCGCTCGGCCCCATCCACCCCGGCGAGACGGTGGTAGACATCGGCTCGGGTGCGGGCTTCGACTCGCTCATCGCCAGCCGGCTGGTCGGCCCGGCAGGCCGGGTGATCGGCTTCGACATGACCGAGGAGATGCTGAACAAAGCCCGGGCCGGCGCGGCGGCCATGGGCGCAACCCACGTGGAGTTCCGCGAGGGGCTGGCCGAGGCGTTGCCCCTGCCCGACGCCTTCGCCGACGTGGTGATCAGCAACGGCGTGCTGAATATGATGCTGGACAAGGCCACGACGCTGGCCGAATGGCGACGTATCCTCAAGCCGGGCGGTCGCCTGCAGGTAGGCGACATTCTGGTGGAGCGCGCGGTGCCGCCCGACGCGCTGGACGACATCTCCCTGTGGACTGGCTGAATTGCCGGCGCTCTATTGGATATAGAGCTACTCAGCGCCGTGCGCGCTGCCGGTTTTGAAGATGGCCAGATCGTCTATCGCTACAACAATTACGAGGGTGTGCCCGACCCCTCGGACGCACTGGAATTCGGGACGCAGGGGATCAGCTTCCGCGCCCGCAAGCCGATGTGATGGTTGTTGACACCCAAATCTCAACCGTTATCCAGAACACCCAAACTTCAACCGTTATCCAGAACAGTAGGAACACACATGAACACAGACACTCACATCAACGGTCTCGATGTCGCCGAACTCCGGGCATTCCGGGAGATGGCGGCGCAGGATGCAACCGTGGCAGACCGCAACCCGGTCCTGATCGCCCACTGGGTCGGCGGCTCGCGCTCGCGGGTCGAGTTTGGAAACAAGGTGGCGTACCTGGGCGGCGACGACGATTTCAACTCGATGCAGATGGTATTGGGCACCCTGGCCGCGTGCGACGTGGACCTGGTGGCCATGCACGCCTCCTTCCTCGGCATCCCCATCGAGAGCCTCTCGGTGGAGGCGACCGGACATTTCAACGTGCGCTCGTATCTGGGGCTGGAAGGCGCGCCGGGGTCGGGCTACGACCGCATTGCCTACACCGTGCGCATCGTTGCCCCCAACGCGACGCCTGACCAGATCGCCTATCTGCGCGAGCACTGCGAGCGTTCCTCGCCGGTGGGCGATTCGCTGGCGCGGGCGATCCCACTGACGCTGGCGTTCGAGGCCTACGGATAAGCAGCGAGCGCCCGACATTTCCATGGCCTGGCGAGCGGAGAGTGCATCAGCGATTAGGCGGCGAGTTTGCCGAAAGCGACGCAACGCCAGATTCTCGCTCATCGCAGAAACTGCGGAGTATAAAATGACAGCATGTTTTAAGGCGACATGATCGCCAACGGGGTAAGGCTTCATTATCACCGCACCGGCGGACACGACGGCAATGCCAAGCCGCCTCTTGTCATCGTCACTGGAGTTACCGATATTGGCATCGGCTATGCACGCGTAGCACGTGTGCTAGAGAGTGACTATGACGTGATCCTGTATGACGCGCGCGGACACGGATACTCCGAAAAGTTGGAGACAGGTTACACGTTTGAGGAGCACGCGGCCGACTTGGTGGACCTGATCGCAACCCTGGGTCTGAAGCATCCGAGGGTTATCGCTCACTCTGGTGGCGCCGCTGCGGCGATGATTGCGGCAGCAGACCATCCGGACCTGATGGCCGGCCTGGTTCTCTACGATCCCTGCTGGGGCAGTGGGGGGGGGATGGGAGGCGACGGTGATCGGGATGAGCGAGTGGTTCAACCGCGTGGTCTCGCTGACGCGAGAAGAGCTGATCGTCGAGTGGAGCGAGCGTAACCCGACCTGGACCGAAGAAGAATTATCCTACCAAGTCGAGAGCAAGTTGCAGGTCAGCCCTCACGTCGTACAGACCTTTGACCAGCCAGAGCCAATCTGGCGGGAGGCCCTGCCCAAGATCGCCTGCCCGATTCTGTTGCTCACCGGTGACCGGGAGAATGGGCTGATCGCACCGCAAGACGTGCAAGCGATGTCTGGCCTCTGGCGCAATGGCAGAGTGGTGCAGATTGAGGGAGCGGGTCACATGGTCCATTACGATTGCTACGAGCCGTTCGTCGAGTCGGTACGAGCATTTCTGGCTGAGTGTTGCTAGCGTTCCTCGCCGGTGGACGACTCGTTGGCGCGGGCGATTCCGCTGACGCTGGCGTTCGATGCCAACGGACAAGCAGTGAGCGCCTGACGTTGAGGTTACCGATGTCCGAATCTCTTCAATTGTCCAGACCCACAAAATACCTGCTTGGCGGCGGGCTTCTGGCCGCGTCGGCGCTGGCCTGGGTTGCCAGCCTGCGCGGCGCGGCCGCTATGCCCGGCGATATCGCTGGCTTCACGGCGCTGTGGACGGTGATGATGGCCGCCATGATGCTGCCTTCGGCGCTGCCGGCCGTCTTGCTCTTCGCCACGGTGGCGCAGTCTCGGACACGGTTCGGGTTCTCGGTAGCTCCCACCGCCATTTTTGTCGGCGGGTATCTCGGCGTCTGGATGCTGACAGGGGTCGGCGTCGCCTTGGCGGACCGGGCCAGCGGTGGCTGGGTGACGATGAGTCCCTGGGGGCGGATGCTCGCCGGCGGCGCGCTGGTGGTCGCTGGCATCTACCAGTTCACCCCCTGGAAGATGGCCTGCCTGGGCTACTGCCGGGAGCCGCTCCAGTTCTTCATGGGACACTGGCGCGATGGACTGGTGGGCGCGGTGCCGATGGGCGCGTATCACGGCCTCTACTGCCTGGGCTGCTGCTGGGGGCTCACCCTGGCCCTGATCGCGCTGGGGATGATGAACCCGCTGTGGATGCTGGCCAGCGCCCTGGTCATCCTGACGGAAAAGGTGACGCCGTGGGGTGCGCGTTTCGCCCCGGTCGTCGGCGCCGCGCTGATCCTCGGCGGGATCGGGATCGCAACCGGATGGATACCGCTGGAACACTCGATGCACTCGATGGGAGGTATGTGAGATGAGTAAGCCGATCAAGTGGAAACTCAAGATCGAGCACCTGATGGCGTGCAACTGCAACTACGGCTGCCCCTGTTCCTTCAATGCCCCGCCCACGCACGGCACCTGCGAAGCCGCGCTGGCCTATCGCGTGGTGGAGGGGAAGTACGGCGCCGTGCCATTGGATGGGCTGCGGTGGGTGGTGGCCGCCATCTGGCCCGGCCCTCTGCACGAGGGCAACGGCCGCGCGGTGGTCTACCTCGACAGCCGCGCCGAGGGCGAGCAGCGCGCCGCGCTGGCAGCGATTGCCACCGGCCAGGCGGGCGGCCCGATCGGCATCTTCATGTCCACGGTCACCGCCGAGATGAAGGTACGCACGGCCGCGCTGGAGTTCGCGTACGACGGCAAGCACAGCCATTTCCGCGCCGAAGAGGCGGTCGAGGTGGCCTTCGAGCCGATCCGCAACCCGGTCTCGGGAACCGAGCATCACGCCACGCTGTTGCTGCCGGGCGGGCTGATCGCCAAGCGCGAGGATCACTATTCGAGCCAAACCCTCCGGGTGAACGCGGATGGGTTCGACTTCAGCTATCCGGGCCGCACCGCCATCGCCATGCAGAACGTCTGGCGCGGGCCTTGAGCGTATATCTGGTCCTATGCGCCACCGTCTTGAAATTTCAAAAAGGAGTCGTCACCATGCCATTTGCTGACAATCACGGAGTGCGGATTCACTATGAATTAGAGGGCCACGGGGTTCCCGTGGTGCTTCAGTACGGACAGTATTTCCCGCTGGATATCTGGTATGAACACTATTACGTGCGCGTGATGAAGGACGACTGCCGCTTGATCCTCGTCGATGCACGCGGGCATGGGGACAGCGATAAGCCCCATGACCCCGCAGCCTACCGGATGGAGCGGATGGCGAGCGACATTGTCGCAGTGCTGGATGCACTGCACCTTAAAAAGGCGCACTACATGGGCTATTCCTCCGGTGGCGCGCTGGGCTTTGCCCTTGCCCGGTATGCCCCGGAGCGCTGCAGCGCTTTGATCCTGGGCGGGACCTATCCCTATTCCGAGCCCGATTCCGATCCGGACAGCGGCGAATGGCATGCTGAGCGGATAAAAACACTCGCACAACAGACCACTGTCGACTTTGTGGCCGGTCTCGAGGATTTCCTGGCCTCGCAGGGCTTTCCGCCGCTGTCGCCCCGTATGAGAACCGCCATGTTGAAGCACGACACGCGCGCCCTGATCGCCTGGCACCAGGCAGTCCGGGACCAGGCCGATCTGTCGTTCGAGGATGTCCTGGGCACAATTTCTGTGCCGTGCCTGCTCTATGCCGGCGAGGACAGCGATGAGCACGACCTGGCGCAGCAGGCGGCGCAGGAGATTCGCGGCGCTGTTTTTGTCGGCATCCCGAACGGAGGGCATCTCGAGGGCGGGACGTGGATCGACATCCTGTGGCCGCATATCCGGCAGATCGTGAAAGGCGATGCGTAATCCTGAAATAAAACAGAGACTCGGAGATCGGCGATCTCCGAGTCCTGACAAAGGATCGGCCATGACAAACACAAACAGACAACACCTCGAAACGGCCAAGGCAATCCTGCTGGCGATTGCGCTGGCCGCCTCCGCCATCGGCTATACCCGATCATGGGATCTGCTCACAATCGTCGGCATGGGCGTGCTTGGCCTGACACTGGCGTTGATCGGAATCGACAACGCCTTGAGCAACGAATCCGGTTTCGTGAGCACGTTGCTATCACGCAACGAGCGTTTCGCCCAGATATCGGACTTCTGGCGGGGCATCACCTTGCTGTTGCTGGGTCTTGTCATCCTCTTTCTGACGGTTCAATATGCGCGCGGCGGCGAAGCGCAGATCATGCGTTCCGTGTTCGATCCCTCGTCGCCATTCGTGCTGCTGCCGGGCATGTTGCTGTTTCTGCAGGGCTTGATCATCATGCTCGATCATCGCGGCGATGATGCGTATCCATGGCTTTCGAAACTTGTGGCAGCTGTGAAATGGATCGTCGGCGCGGTCGTCATGCTGTTGGGTGTGGGCCTGCTCGGTGTTGGCTTGATGGCGATGGTTGCACCTGATTATCTGCAAGAACTGTGGACCTATTTAGAAACTTTGCTCCTCACTGCTTTGTAATACCGTTCAGTCTGGATCTACGGAGATGACAATGCCACAAAAGATTCGTTTGATTCAACTTACCATCTTGGCAATACTGCTTTCACTTACACTATCCCTGCTCCTGCCAATATTGCACACATCAGGGAATCAACGCGTCCAGTCGTCTCCAATCCCTCCTTCACCGCTGCACCAGCTTTACTTACCTCTTCTCACATCACCAGCACGACCCCTTACCAGCGAAATGCTCATCGAGCAAGCGTTAGCGCGCAATGAGATCGATGAGGAAACGGCTCTGATTTACAAGGTTTTTGCCGAATTCGGTGATTTGCGCTTGCCAGAGTCTTATCGAGGTGACGACAGTCAGGTGGAAGATAGCAATACCCTGCAAGAGGTTGTAGAACGCTTTGACAATTTGTCAACTCAGGCGCATACAACGCTGCAACCTTTCTTGCTGCGCCCACCCACGCCCGGAAGCTGGTTGGAGCCAACCGCTGTCGGTCTCTCCCAGTCGACTGCCGCCGCTATTCCCCAGGTCGCCTGGGGTACGGTGGACACCGTAAGCGGCAAAATCAAAGTCTGGTATCAACATCGCTATGTCAGCGATGAATCGAAGGCCGACGACATCGCCTTGGCCCTCGACGCCATCATCTGGCCAGACTTGATCGACGACCTCGAGATGAAGGCCCCGCTTTCGGACTTAAGTTATCCTGACAGTGGCGGCGATGGCCGACTCGACATCTACTTGGTGCACATCGTCAATCGCGGTGTCACGCATCCGATCGACGGGTGCGAGCAGACGCCTGCCTACATCCTGATCAACAGTGATCGCCCCATCGGGGATGCCACTCACGAAGGCATCGTGCAGACGATGGTGCACGAATTGATGCACGCCAGTCAATTTGCCTATCCTGTACAGAAAGCATGTAGCGAATACGATTGGCTGGCCGAGGCCACCTCTAAGTGGGCCGAGGACTACGTCTATCCCCTGGCCAACAGCGAACAGCCTTATCTTCCGCCTTTCCTACAGTCTATCGATTTGCCTCTCGAAGATGCCTCAGACATCAGGCGACCATATGGAGCCTATCTGTGGCCCTTCTATCTGACACATCCTGACGCGAATGGACTGATACCCGCAATCTGGTCGGAGACAGTCGATGGCGACAGCTTGGAGGCCATCGACCGCAGCATCCCCGGCGGCTTCGAACAGCAGTGGGCTGAGTTCACCCTCTTGAATTGGAACCGGCCGCCGGTGACTGATTATCAAACCTGGGATAACCTGACCCGGCATGTCGAAGGTTCGGCGGTTCGTACCATCGATGTGACTTTGCAAGGCGTTGGGGACAAGAGGCAAGCGCTAGAACTCCTTGGGGGCGTTGAACATCTGGCGGCTGAGTATTTTCATCTTAAGTTTGTTGATAACGAAGCACGGACGGTGGCATTCTACAACGGTTACACATACAAAGTGGCGGAACAGGATGTCGATCTACTCCGGGGTCTTGAATCCGGCAGTTTGTTCGGCGTGCAATATACGTCCGAGGCTTTGAGTCCAGAAGAACGCAAGGGCGCTCATGTCAAAGCCCTTGTCAAGATAACAGGTAAGGATTGGCGAGTAGAAGACTGGACTGAAAAACCCATCGCCATTTTCTGCAGGGATAAGGCTGACGAACGTGTGGAGGAGCTGGTGCTGATCTTTAGTAACAGCCTTTTCGAGCCGCGTGATGAATCAAGTGTACGGAAACCAAAAGGTCTGGCTCCGACGCTTTGGGTGTCCGATATCGGATGCTGGCAATGGGAGGGCACTGCTCAGTGGGACTTTCATGATATCGGCCCGTATTGGGACGCGACTTATACTCACTCAGCGCTTGTAACATGGAAGTTGCCTTCCCGCACAACGATGGCAATGTCACCGATGATTAACCACAGTGGTGGTGTATATCATGCTGGTTTTGCACGGTTTGAAGCAGAAGGAAGTGTTACCAAAGCAGTTTCGGGCAAGGTTAGCCCTTCTTGTTTCGCTGCACCCCAACAAGCGACAGTTCCCATCTTGTTGAATTATGGCAACAACGAACTACTTGTCAACGGCTTCACCACCGCTGGTCCGCTTTATCGCGCCTATCGCGGAAAAATTGGAGCTTTTGTGACTGAAGGGGCGCAATTTTTTCACAGCTGCGGTTATCATACAGACTATCATCAGGGAACCGAATTCACGCCGCCTGAAGCGCCACCTTTTGCCGTCATCCCTCGGGGCGGCAACCTCATTGAGGATGAGTTCGGCACACACGGACGCGACGACTTCGGCACATCACGCTGGCAATTCACCTCGTTAAGCGAGCGATAATTTCTCAGTAGGAGCTATGATGCATCAGCATAGCATTCTGTTTCGCAGGTTAGAATGGACAGTTTCTATTCTAATAGTTTGGCTGTTGGCAGCCATCTTGTTCGGGAACACATTCATCGGTGCATCGATTGCCTCGCGCACACTCGCCCCCGCCGCCTGCTCCGCCCTCTCCGAACCCGGCCAGATTCCCGCGCCCAACCTAATCAACTTCGACACCTTGCCGGCGGGCTTCAACATCGACGCCTTCTATCAGGGCGAGGCGGGCGTCACCTTCGAGGACAGCGCCAACGCCCGCGTCATCGCCTATGACCACCCCCTGCCACGCTCGAATCCGATGGTGGCGCAGAGCGAGGCGGTCGGAGACCCGCCGGAGAATGTGGCCCTGAACATCTTTTTCGATTCCGGGCAGACCCATGTGGGCATGTTCGTCGGCAATGGCGGCGGCGCTCAGGGGATACTCACCGCCTATGGCGGACGACTCGGCCTCACCGTGCTCTGTTCGACCTCCATCGGGGCTGTGCCCGATGCGCACAGCGCCTTCATCGGCATCCAGGACAGTGAGGGCCGGATCAGGCGCGTCTCACTCTTTTACGAAAATGCGGCGGAACCGGAGTCGATTGACGATCTGATGTTCAGCAACGCGCCGCCGGTCACCGCCACGCCCACCAGCGCACCGACGCATACGCCGACGCCGACACACACATCCACCACAATCCCCACAGCTACCTCGACCCCAACCGTCACACCATCACCCACCCGCACGCTCACTCCGACTTCCACGCGTACACCCACTGCCACGGCGACCCGGCCGCCTGCCCAGACCGCAAGCCTCTTTGTCTCGCCTGCTCAGGCCGCGCCGGGAGCCATGCTCAGCATCAGCGGCATTGGCTTTACGCCTGACGCTGACGTGGAATTGCAGCTTAGCAGACCAGGATACAGCGAGCCGCTGGGCAACGCTACGACGGATGCCGGTGGGCGGCTACGAACCTCCATCCAGCTCACGTGGGCCGATGCTGTGTGTTTTCCATGCAACCTCGACGCATTGGTGGGCGGCGCGCTGGCAGCATCCACCCCCTTCACCCTCTTGCCCGACCTCACTCTGGCCCTTTCACCGCAGCAAGGACCGCCCGGCGCGCTGGTGCATTTCGAGGTGGGCAATCTCCAGCCGGGGCAACTGCGGCTGGACTACGCGGGCAAGGCCGTTTTTGGCCCGGTAGACGTGTCCGGCGGCAGCTTCAGCGGCGATTTCGTCGTGCCCAACGACCGCCCCGATCCTCTGGGCAGCCAGACGTTTGTGCAGGCCGACAACATCCGCCATGGCCGGGTCATCGGACAGACCGGCGCCGGGTTCCAGTCGCAGGCCGGGCCGCCCCCGCCCGACTACCGGGTGACCAACCTGATCTTGCCGGATGCCAATATCCCCGTCGGCGGCGATTTCAAAATCACGGGCCAGATTTCGCCCGCGCCACAGGGTTCGTTGGCGCTCTTTCAGATCATCCCCCTCTGGCAGAAGAGCGACGGCAGCCGCTTCCCCATCGGCAAAGCGCCGGCCCAGATTCAGGCCAATGGCAAATTCAGCGTGCTGGCCCGTGTGCCCAGCCTGCTGGCCGGCGACCCCGGTTGGCCGCAAGCTGGCGACAAGGTGGGGGTGATGCTGCTGGCCCCCGGCAATGCGCCGCAAGAAGTGCTGCAAGATGGGGCCATCCCCTGGCTGCACACGCCGCTCAATGTCAAGGTGATCGACGCCCTGAGCAAGCAGACCATCATCGGCGCGCAGGTCAGCCTCGATCTCTGGGACGCAGCCGTATCGGCGGGGTCATTGCAACAGGTGGGGCAAAACGTGATGGCCGGGAATGTCAATCAGGTGGCGGGGGTGCTGGGCCAGAACGAATTGACGCTGGACGAAAAAATGCAGATTCTCGTCGCCAAGGCGCTTTGCATGGCAAACCAGACAGTCCCCGTGCAGACCGGCATCCCTCTGCCCAACCCCCTGCTCGACCACACACTGAGCGAACCGCCGCTGGGCGGGTTGATCGGCCAGAACTTCGCTGTCGCCAGCCAGACGGGCGGGGTCACAGCCCAAAGCCTGGGCGCAGAGGGCAATGTCATCCACTACCTGCTCAAAGTCGATGCTCTCGACCAGGGCTATGGCGTCAAGCAGGAGGACGGCGGGGTCAAGCATTTCGCGCTGCTGGTGGATTACAATTTTCTCGACCATACCTACCGCACGATCCAGGGCCAGATTTTGCCCAACCCGTTCACGGTCGAACTGCAAAAATTGACGGGCGACCTCTCGACTCTGGGGCCGATCAACGTGTTTCTGACCAGCATCGGCGCGCCGGAGGCGGATGGCAATCAGCCCCCTATTTTCCGGCGCTATTATTCGACCCAATCGGTTCCGGCGGGTGTGAGCCTGAACATCGTCGGTGAGGGGCGCGTGGTGGTGACGATGTCGCCCGGCCAGAAGCACCTGTTGGGCGCGGGCGGCATGAAACTCTATCTCGACGGCGTCTTCAAGAACGATGTGGCGCTTTCGTTCATGCCCAATGGCGTGACCTGTAAGAGCGCGTCGCCGGGCGGATCGCCCAAACAGAGTGCGCCGTTCTACCAGGGCAAGGCCAACATCCCCAAAACCCACCTGCTCGCGCCCGGCATCCACACGGTGGAACTGCGCGCCCAACTGCTTTCCGGCCAATGGGTGTCCTATTTCTATCGCTTGCAGATGGATGCGGTTCCCCCCAGTTGGTTCAGCGTATCCAGCGTGGGCCAACGCGTGTTGCGCTGGCGACCGGAGGATGTGCAGTTCGAGAACCCCTGGCTGAGCGCCGATACCCAAACCATCCTCCTCACCTCCGGCGCCGAGACCGATGAAACCGGGCCGCTGGACAATCGCGTCCGGCCCACCGTCAAAACTTATACCAAGGCCGAGGCCAACGGGCACAAGGGCGCGGTGAATTACGGACAGTTGTCGGGCCAAGCCATCAACAAAGATGGGCAGGGCTGCGCCATCAATAACTGCCCGCCCAACACAGCCGCAGCGCAGGCGGTCATGACCGAACCGCTGACCTCGCTCACCTACGGTCCCCGCACCGAAGTGGTGCAACCCAAGGTGACGTACAACATCCCTGTCTTTGCGGCCGGCATCCCCTTTGTGGCCCAGGTGGTGGCCGGGGGCAAGCTGTCGTATGGGGCCAGCGTCACCTACTCCGGACAGGTCACGGTCTTCGACGACGCTTCGATTGACACGAGCATCAAGATCGAGCCGGTGGCCGACATCACCGGCGGCATGTGGATCCACGATTACCTGCTGGGCGGCATCTTGCAAACCGGAAAAATCGAGCTGGATGCCAACATCCGCCTGGGCATGCCGGTGACGTTCAGCACCCAAAATGGCTCGGACATCGGCAAGATTTGCTTCCGCTATAAGTCCACGCTCACCGAATATAGCGGCGAGTTTTGCGATCCGACCGGCCTTTTTGGCGGCGGCTGCGCCATCGAACACGAGAACACCGACGTGCTCTTCAGCGGCGAGGAGCCGGACGGCTGCCAGCTTCCCGGCCTGGCTTCCGCCAGCGCCCGTCAGGACAGCGCCCCGCCGCCGACCATGGGGGTGAGCCTGGCCAGCAATGGTTTCGGGCAGATGATGGCCGTCTACCAGGCCGCACCGGACGCGCTGGCTTCGGCCCTTTGGGAGGGGACGGCATGGTCGTCACCCGTCACGATCCCCACCGGCCTGGGCGGCATCGACCCGCAAGCGGCCTATCTCTCGCCCTCCGCCGCCATCGCCGTGTGGGTGGAAACGAATCTCAGCGAGGAACAATTGCCTGACCTTTCCGTCGCAGATGCGATCAAAGCCCGGCGCATCACCTACGCGTTGTGGGATGGCGCAAGCTGGTCGGCCGCGCAAACGCTGACCGCGCCCGGCCTGGGCGAAGGCGGCCTGACCCTGGCAAGCTGTCCGGGCTGGCAGCCGGGATGCCCGGCAGGCGGGGCGGCTGTGGCCGTGTGGGAACGGAATCTTTCCGCAGATTTCAATGCCCGCCAGCTTCGCCTGTTCTACTCGCTCTACCAGGACGGCGGCTGGACACCGCCACAAGCGCTGGACCCCGCCGGCAGTTTCACCGACATCCTGCCGCAAGCGGCCTACGTGGGCGGCGTCCCGTTGGTCGCCTGGGTGCGGGATAGCGACGCCGACCTGACCGACGGCACTTCCCGGCGCATCGCCCTGCGTTTCGTGGGCGGAGCGACCACGTTCGTTCCCGCCGAACTGCCCGCGGGCGTCGGCGAGGTGGCGCTGACCGCGGATGGCGACGGTTCGCCGCTACTGGCCTTCACCGTGCTCGAAGACCCGACCCAGATATTGGGCAACCGGCGGCCATTGTGGGCGGCCAATGTCCTCTGCACCGGGGCCACCACCTGCATCTGGCAGCCGCGGCAACTGGTCGATGGCTTGGGCCGCACCCTCTTCGCCGAACGCCCCCGGCTGGCCGCGAATCCGGCCGGCCAAGGCGTGATCACCTTCCGGGGTTTTGGCTTTGGCGGGGATGTGGAACCGCAGCCGGGCGATGCGCCGGGCATGGTCAGCGGCCAGGGCGATCTGGCCCAGGTGGTCACCGATTTCAGCGGCGCCGCGGTCACGCCCAGCTATCTCACACAGGATGCGGCGGTGAACTGGCTGCCCGCCGCCGCCCATGATCCGGCCCTCGACCTCACGCTGTCGGTGGCGGTGAAAGGCCAGGTCCCCGCCGGATTGCAAGCCCAGGCCGCTCGCTCGCCCGCTGCCATCGCCGCTCCCGGCGACGGCCTGCCCATGGCGGTTGCGGTCGCGCCCAACCAGCCTGATTTTACCCTGCTGTCCCTCACGCCCTCGGCGTTGTACCCCGCTCCCGGCGAGCCCCTCACCCTAACCGTGCAGGTCGCCAACGCCGGCGCGCCGTGGCCGGGCATGACCGGTACCCCGCTGGCGGTGCTGGCGACGTGGGACGGCGGGCCGGGCGAGGGCGCCGTGGCC
>JAGFJG010000151.1 GCA_024102915.1 Caldilineales bacterium | reverse complement strand
CACCGCCACCCCCCCCCCGACCCCTACGCCAACCACCACGCCGACACCCACCCTCACCCCCACGCCCACCCCCACGCCGACCCCCACCCACACGCCCACCCCCACCGACACGCCCACCACCACCCCCACGCCCACAAACACGCCGACGCCCACCATTACGCCCACACCGACGATCACCCCGACAGCGACTGACACGCCCACTCCAACCAATACGCCCACCATCACGCCCACACCCACAAACACGCCGACGCCCACCATTACCCCCACGGCTACCGCCACGCCAACTTCGACATCGACGCCTACAGTGACGGCTACGCCCACTTTCACGCCGACGGCCACGCCGCTTCCTGCGGTATCGCTTGGCGTTGTGCGCGCGGGTCTGCGGCCCCACGGCATCGCTATCGATGCGGCCAACGATCTGGTTTTCGTGGGCAATCACGAAGGCGGCAATGTCAGCGTTTTGAACGGCAACGGCGTTTTGCTGGGGGTGTTGGGGACAGGCGGCGCGTTCGGGGCGAACGGCGTCGCCTATGATGCACTGCATGATCAGGTTCTGGTTGCGAACAAGTTCACCAACGATCTCGTCGCCCTCGATCCTGTGATCAGCGGCTCGACGCGCAGTGTGGGTTTGGGCAGTCAGCCCGACGGCGTCGCCCTGGACACCATCCACAATCGGCTGTTTGTGGCCAATTTTTCCGACAGCACGCTTTCCATCGTGGACACATCCACGCTTTCCGAAATCGTGCGTGTCCCTGTCAGCCTGACGCCCTCGCATGTGGTTTTCGATCCGATCAGCGGCCATGCTTTCGTGACGGAACACATCAATCACACGGTCGCCGAAGTCGATCAAAATGGCGTGGTGGTGCGGCGTCTGCCGGTCAATTCGCTTGGCCCCTATGGGATCACGATCGATATCGCTGGGCGCAGGATATTCACGGCCAATCGCATCGATCCGTCGGTCACTCGGATACACCTCGATACGGGTTTGGCGGAACGGGTGCCCATGCCTTGTTCCACGCGGCTGGTCGCTTATAACGCCAATACCAACCGCTTGTGGGCCGTGTGCGACGAAACTCGGACGCTCTATCTGGTCAATCCAGATACGGCAGCCCCCATTCTCAGCTTTCCGCTGGGACTGGAACCGGGCGAGGGCATCGCTATCAATCCCGCCACTAACCGGGTTTATGTGAGCAATGCCGGCGATGACACCATCAGCATCTTTCAGGAAATGGGTGAAGTATCGACGCCCACGCCGGCGCCTACGCGTACCGTGACCCCGACGCCTACAATCACGCCGACGTCCACGAAAACGCCTTCACCGACGGCTACCCCCACGCACACCCCAACGCCGACATCCACCCCGACCCGTACCCCTACCTCCACCCCGACCCGCACCCCAACCATTACCCTGACACATACGCCTTCGTCCACGCCTACCTTCACGTTTACCCCCACCCGCACGCCAACTCCGACTCATACCCACACGCCAACTCCGACTCCCACCTCCACCCCCACTCCGACTTTCACGCCGACCGCCACGCCCACCTGCGAGCCCCAGCCGGATCGTTATGAACCCGACGACGCCTTCAATCAGGCTACATTCCTCCCTACGGGCAGCCTCCAGAAACACGGATTTCACACCGCCTCGGACGAAGATTGGCTGACTTTCGACGCCAACACAGGCCAGTATTACCATGCGTCTACTTCATTAAGCAGCGCCATCGATGCCGATACTTATCTCGAATTATTCGACACCGACGGCGTCACCTTGTTGATGGCGAATGACGATATCACGCCCGGCAATCCCGCAAGCTCCTTGATCTTTCTGCCTAAAGCGAATGCACGTTTCTACCTGCGAGTCACGAATGCGAAGGGTGTCGGCTCATGCTTCAGTTTCTACAGTGTGCAGGTGTCGTTAACAACACCCACGCCTACGCCAACAATCACAGCCACGCCAACGGTGACGCCGACCGCCAGTTTCTTGTATTTGCCTTTGATCCGACATGCTCATTCCGATCCCTGGGTTTCCGATTATCAGACCTACCTGCCCTATACCGCCGCTGGCGGCACGAATCGTCTAGCCTTTGCCGCTCCCCGCCCCGCCGCCCTGGCGGTCTCGCCCGATGGCCGAGTGGCGCTGGTTGAACCCGGGTCTGCGCATTTGCTCGCAGCCGACGGCTCCATTTTGTGGAGAAGTGCGATTGGCCCCGCCCCTGTGGCCGTAACAATGGGTATGGATGGCGATGTTCTCGTCAGTGACGCACAGTTGGGCGAGGTATGGCGGTTGGATGGCGAGGATGGTCGGGTGAAGAGACGCAGCCAGGATTTGGGTCGTCCCGGCGGGCTGCTGTTCCAACAGGGCCTGCTCTTCGTGGCCGACACCGCGGGCGACCGGTTGCTGCTGCTCGACGACCAATTCGTCATCCAACGGCAGATTGCAACCGGCTCCGCACCCTACGCGCTGGCCCGTTCGCAAACCCGGCTGGCTGTGGCGCACGCCGGCTCTGATTCGATCGGCATTTTCGACCTTAATAATCTGGCCCGCCGCCGCGACGTCGAAATCGGCGGATTGGGGCATCCGCAAGCGCTGGCTTTCAGCCCGACCGGAGATCGGCTGTTTGCCCTCTTCCTGTACACGCCCAAATTTCATCGCGTGGCCGAGATCGATGTGGAAAATGGTCGGGTGATCCGTCTTCTCGGCGGCGATTACCTGCATCCGCTCACGGGTGCATACAGCCTGGCGACAGCGGATGACATCCTGTTCGTGCCTGAACAGGGCCGTCTCAATCGCTACGATTTGGGTACGGACCGCTGGCTGGATCCCATCGAACGCTCTTTTGAAACCACGCCTTTCGGCCTGACGTTCAGCCCCGCGGGCGTTTTGCTGATGGCGCCGCTCATGCCGGAGGAGGGGGCAATCGAGCTGCTGCCACCCGAACATCTGTTTGACAGAGGCGATGACCCATTTCTATAATACAACCGGCCTGTTCGCCCTGGGAATCGACGTTTCGCAGCCCTTTGGCGTGAAACCTGAAGAGCGCTTTGTGAATCAGTTTTGTAAAACTCCATGCTTCATTTTCCCGTCCTGACCATCGCCCGCTGCTATTTATGAATCGATCTGTTACCGAAGAAGTCAAATCACGCCTCGACATCGTCGATGTGGTCGGTCAGTATGTGGCGTTGCAGAAATCGGGGCGCAACTACAAGGCGGTGTGTCCTTTCCACAACGAAAAGACGCCATCCTTTTACGTCTTCCCCGACACAGGCACCTGGCATTGTTTTGGCGCCTGCGGCACGGGGGGCGATGTAATTCGATTTATTGAAAAGCGAGAGAATTTGGATTTTCGAGAGGCATTGCGATTATTGGCCGCACGCGCAGGCGTCGATTTGGACTTGCACAAAGACCCCGAGACGCTAAGCCGCGAGAACTTGCTTCTCGAAATCAATGCGCTCGCCGCCGCCTATTTCCAACACCAATTGCTGCAAACGCCAGCCGGCGCACAGGCCAGGGCGTATCTGACGAAGCGGGAGATCGAGCAGGCGACCATCGAGCAGTTTCAGATCGGCTATGCGCCCGATGGTTGGGATCACCTTCTGAGCTATCTGCAAGGGCGTGGTCATAACCTCGATGATATCGAAGCGGCGGGGCTGGTGGTGCGCCGTGACGACGGCGGCGGCTATGATCGATTCCGGCACAGGGTTGTCATCCCCATTCGCGACGCTCAGGGCCGCGTGATCGGTTTTGGCGGGCGCATTTTGGGCGATGGCGAGCCTAAATATCTGAACACGCCGCAAACAATCCTTTTCGACAAAAGCGAGACGATCTTCGCTCTGGATCTGGCCAAGCGTGCGATCCGGGCGCGCGGGCATGTGGTTTTGGTCGAAGGATACATGGATGTGATCAGCGCCCATCAGCGCGGGTTCACGAATGTGGTGGCGGCCATGGGGACATCGGTCACGCCGCCGCAACTCAAACGCCTGAGTCGGTACACCAACGAATACATCTTCGCCTTGGACGCAGACGCCGCCGGAATTCAGGCGACTTTGCGCAGCATCCATACTGCGCGAGAAAGCCTGGCGAACGCCTCGATCCCGGTGCCAACCGCGCGCGGCGGCATCCGCTATGAGACGAGATTGTCCGCCGTCATCAAGATCGCCGTCATGCCTGCCGGGCTGGACCCGGACGATGTCTTGCGCCAGGGGAAAGAGCATTGGCAAGCCCTGATCGACGCAGCGATTCCCCTGGTGGAGTACGTCATCGAACAGGCCGTGGCGCAGGCCGATTTGGGCACGGCCCAGGGAAAAGCGGAACTGGTCAAGGAACTGCTGCCCACGATCAGCGAAATCGATGATGTGATCGAACGGCGTCACTACGTGGGCCGTCTGGCCGCGCTGGCCGGTGTGACCGAACGAGAGATTGACAATGAATTGGAGCGTTACGCCCGCGCGCTGAGCCGTGCTCGCAGTCGGGCGGCTACGACTCCCCCGCCCTTCGATCAGCCGCCCCCGCCTGACGAGTTTCCAGATTCGATGCCCGTCCAGGCTCCTGCGCCCAGAAACGGTCGGCGCGAGGACAAAATCGAAGTGCATATCCTGGCTCATGTGCTGATAGAGCCCGACATGTTGAGTTGGGCGGACAGGGAACTGGCGCAATCTCGCTTCCTACCGCTCAATGCCGATGACTTCGAGGCCGGCGCCAATCGGGCGATCTTTGACGCCCGGCACGAATTTCGGTACAGTTGCGAGGCTCAGAGGCTGGACAGAGTTAGCGATGAGCCCGATCTTGCGCTGGATGCCCAACTTGCCATCCTGACTCCTTACGTCCGGCAACTCGACAACTTACATGCTGAACAGAAACGCAAGGACCTGGTCGACAGCATTTTGCGCATCCGTCTTGGGCGCGTGCAAAGGAACTGCCGAGAATTGGAAACAGTCATCCGCACCGTCGAGATCGGCTCCGAACAGTCACAAATTGAACTTTACGCACAACTCAGCCATCTTCTCAAGGAAAGAGCCCGATTGGAGCAGACCATTTCGTCTCGTTCCCATAGCAGCCACTGGTGGCGCGACCGCAAGCGCCTGTCTGGCTAATCGTTTATCATCAATCTTTGCTTTAGCCGATTCAGAAGAACCCGCTTTCTGACCTGATAGGCCCACGGAGAAAACGTGCGCGGCGAATCCAGATCACGATCAACCGAATACGAGGATTATGATTTCGCGGTTGGCGACGATGACGACGCGAACTCCGATTTCGAAGACGAGTTGGAAGAGGACGAAGAGGAGGATGAGGATGAACTGGCGGACATCCCCCTGTTAGAATTGGATGACGACGACGAATCCGATGTCGTCCCCGCCATCGATCGTGATACCGAGTTGGAGGCCGAAGTCGAGGCCGAACGCTCGCTGCCCGTCGAACGTATCGTCGATGATGTCAGTATCAATGACCCGGTTCGCCAATATTTACGCGAGATCGGGCGGCATCCCCTGTTGACGGCGGAGCAGGAAGTGGCGATTGCCAAGCGTATACGATTCGGGATGGAGGCTGAGGTCCGCCTGCAGGAGATTTTGGACGCGGGGGACGAACTGCCGGAGGAGGAGCTCAAGGAACTGGAAGTGTTGGTCGAGGATGGCGTCAGGGCGCAGAAGGAGTTGAGCAATAGCAATCTGCGCCTGGTCGTCAGCGTCGCCAAGCGCTACATCGGCCGCGGCATGAGTTTTCTCGATCTGATCCAGGAGGGCAATCTGGGCCTGTTGCGCGCCGTCGAGAAGTTCGACTATGAACTGGGCTTCAAGTTCAGTACCTATGCCACCTGGTGGATCCGCCAGTCGATCAGCCGCGCCATCGCCGACCAGGCGCGGACGATTCGCATTCCCGTGCATATGGTGGAAAGCATCAACCGCCTGTTGCGGGTGCAGCGCCGCCTGACGCAAGAGTTGGGCCGAGAACCCACGTCGGAAGAGATAGCCGTGGAGATGGATTTCATCGAGCCGGAAGAAGAGCGGGAGGCGATCCGGAAAGCATTGGCGGATGGACAGCCGCTCGATGCCGTGCAGAAACGGGCGCTGAAGCGAGCGGCGGCCAAGGTACGGCGGATCACCCGTGTGTCTCAGGAGCCGATGTCTTTGGAAATGCCTGTGGGCAATGAGGACAGCAGTTCGCTCGGCGATTTCATCGAGGATGACAGTCTGCCGGCGCCGGCTGACGCGGCATCCCAACAATTGTTGAAAGAGCAGATGAAGGAAATCCTGGAGCAGTTGAACGACCGCGAACGCAAGGTTTTGGAAATGCGTTTCGGCCTGAACGACGGCACCAGTCGCACCCTGGAAGAGGTGGGCCAGGAATTTGGGGTTACCCGCGAACGCATTCGCCAGATCGAGGCGAAGGCGTTGCGCAAATTGCGGCATCCCATTCGCAGCCGCAAGCTGAGGGATTATCTCAGCTAGAAGACCTTGGCGTAGAAAAGTAAACAGTGCTCAGTATGTAGAATCCGATAAATTCGTACCTTGACAAATCCGATAAAATCGTACCCCCTAGTGTCACGATCGTACACCACTAGCCGTGGAGGTTGTGACCATGAGGAAGCCTCTAACCGAGGAAGAG
>JAGFJG010000150.1 GCA_024102915.1 Caldilineales bacterium | reverse complement strand
AATCTGTACACAGCAATGAGCATCTATGCGTATGCGATTCTTGCATTGAACAAGTGAGCGCTGGCAATCGAATCCTGCCGGATTGTCCGGCCAAAGAAACATATGCGTTAAACCAGCCCAATGTTTGACGACCTGATATACCTGATCCTCGGCGTTTTGATACTCACTACGTTGTATGTGGTGGTACGCACCATCATCTTTGCGCGGCGTCATCACCGTGTGGAGTCCATTGAGGGCATGCCTGTGGATGCTGCGACCGTGGCTGAGCATCTGGCGGCGTCCGTGCGCTGCCAGACTGTGCCGCTAGACGACGCCGGCACACCTGACCCAGAGGCGTTTCGGCAGCTTCACCAGATGCTGGCGGAAACTTACCCGCTGGTGCATCAGCGCCTCAAGCGCGAGATTATCGGCGGCTATAGCCTGTTGTACACCTGGCAGGGCAGCCGCGCCGATCTGGAGCCAGTGATGGTGATGGCGCACCAGGATGTCGTCTCCGCCGACCCGGATGGCTGGACGCACCCGCCCTTCGAGGGCAAGATCGTCGACGGCTTTATCTGGGGCCGGGGCACATTGGATATCAAGAATCAATTGATCGGGATCATGGAAGCAGCCGAGGCCCTGCTCCGGCAGGGTTACCGGCCAGAGCGCACCATCCTGTTCGGCCTGGGCCACGATGAGGAAACCGGCGGGGTCAACGGCTGCAGAGTGATGGGCCAAGTGCTCAAGGAGCGCGGCGTTCACCTGGCCGGGATCGTGGACGAGGGGGGCGGCATCAGCGCGGGTCTGGCAGCGGGCGTACGCGGGGCCGTGGCGCTGATCGGGGTCAGCGAGAAGGGTTACCTCACCGTGGAGTTCACAGTCCAGGGCCAGGCGGGCCATTCCTCGACTCCGCCGCCGCAGACAGCCATCGGCATCCTGGCGAGGGCGCTGGCGCGGCTGGAGGCGCATCCCATGCCAACGCATTTGCGTCGCCTGCGGCCAATGTATCACGGGATTGGCATCGCTGCGCCCCTATACATACAGGTTCCCTTCGCAAACGTCTGGCTTTTCGGCCCGCTGCTCAAACGCTGGTTGCAGCGCAACCCGGAGATGAACGCCAGCATGCGCACGACCACGGCGTTAACCATCGTCCGGGGCGGCGTCGAGGATAACACCATTCCGCCAGAGGCCAGCGCCATCGTCAATTTCCGCCTGTTGCCCGGCGATTCGATTGCCGATGTGTTGTGGCACGCCAAGCAAGTAATCGATGACGATCGTGTCCATTTCAAACCTGTAGAGGGTAAATTCAATGAGGCGCTGCCTATCTCGCCGCACAAAGGCCCTGCATACGAAAGCCTGAGCAAGGTCATTCGCCAGGTGTTCGACAATCCGCCGGTCGCCCCGTTCATCATGTTGGGTGGAACCGATTGCCAGCATTTCGTTCCCGTTTGCGATCACATCTACCGTTTCACTGCGTTGATGATGGATGAAAGCTTCCGCGGCCTGGAGCATGGCATCGACGAGCGCATCCCGATCAATGGCATGGCTAATATGGTGACTTTCTATTCCCAACTGATGCAGGTTTGGGGCACGAAACAGATGGCTTAGCCACAGACTATTATGATTCCCGCTGAGGAGATTTGACCATGAGAATTGTTGTTGCATTAGGCGGTAATGCCTTGCTTAAGCGGGGCGAACCCATGACCCATGACGTGCAGCGCGCCAACATCCGGGTCGCCGCCCAGGCATTGGCCCCGGTCGCCGAAGAGAATGAACTGGTGCTGGCTCACGGCAACGGCCCGCAGGTTGGGCTGCTGGCTTTACAGGCTTCGGCTTACAAGGAAGTCGAGGCTTATCCGTTGGATGTGCTGGGCGCGCAGACCGAGGGCATGATCGGTTACATGATCGAACAGGAACTGGGCAATCTGCTGCCATTCGAGACGCCGCTGGCCACCATTTTGACCATGGTAGAGGTTGATCCCCACGATCCCGCCTTTCAGAACCCGACCAAATTCGTCGGCCCGGTCTATGAACTTGACGAAGCCGAACAGCTCAAGGCGGAAAAAGGCTGGGTTTTCAAACAGGATGGAGCCAGATGGCGACGAGTGGTGCCTTCACCGCAGCCCAAACGCATCTTCCAGATTCAGCCGATCAAATGGTTGTTGGAGAAGGGCGCTGTCGTCATCTGCACCGGCGGCGGCGGCATCCCCACCATGTACGATCCCGCCAGACAACGCTGGCTGACCGGTATCGAGGCCGTAATCGACAAAGACCTGGCCAGCGAGCTGCTGGCAATCGAGGTGAATGCAGACCTTTTCGTCATCGCCACCGATGTCAGAGGCGTATACCTGGATTGGGGCAAGCCGGAACAGCGTATGTTGGGTTGGGTCACGCCGGAAGAATTGAAGACGCATCAATTCCCCGCCGGATCGATGGGGCCAAAGGTGCAGGCCGCCATCCAGTTTGTGGAACAGACCGGCAAGCGAGCCGCTATCGGCTCATTGGAAGAAATCGAGCAGATCGTCGCCGGTACAGCCGGAACCAATGTGGCGACTGCCATTCCCTAAGCAAAGCAACGATTGAAGGTCATGATTAAACTGACGTCAGTTTGAGACCGCTACTTTTGACCAACCGTGGACGATAGACCATTGACGATGGACGATGGCGGATGCGCTGACAAAACGAGCTCAATCGTCTGTCGTCCATCGTCGAGTAAAAAAACTACTGTTCTCGTTGTGACTTCAGTTTAGCTTTCAATCCAATCGTTGATGGCCATTCGTTAGTTACTTCTCAAGGAGATTACCCATGGAACAATTTGGCGTTTATTCAGAAGTCGGCAAACTTCGTAAAGTCATCGTGCACCGCCCTGGCTTGGAAATGCGACGCTTGACGCCGACCAATTGCCAGGAATTGCTTTTCGACGACGTCATCTGGGCGCGCAAGGCTCGCCAGGAGCATGACGCCTTCGTGGATTTGATGCGCACAGAGTTTGGCGTCGATGTCATGCGCGTGCACGAACTCTTGCAGGATGTCGTAGCCGACCCGGAGGGACGAGCCTTCATCCTCGACCGCAAGCTGGTCCCCAACGAGGTCGGCGTGGGCGGCGCTGCTGAGATGCGGGCATGGATGAACGACATGGACTCGGTCACGTTAACCGCCCACCTGATCGGTGGGGTGAGCGTGGCCGAGTTGCCTGCGGACTTCCGCAAGCTGGCCGAAAAGGCTTATGCCGGCACCGATTTCGTGCTGCCGCCGCTGCCCAACCAGCTCTTCACCCGTGACAGTTCATGCTGGATCTACGGCGGCGTCACGGTGAACCCGATGTACTGGCCAGCGCGACGCAAGGAGACGCTGCACCTGACCGCTATCTACAAGTTTCATCCCAAGTTCAAGGGCGGAGACTTTCAGATCTGGTGGGGCGACCCGGACGTGGATCATGGCAGCGCCACACTCGAAGGCGGCGACGTGATGCCCATTGGCAAGGGCGTGGTTCTGATCGGCATGGGCGAACGCACCACTTATCAGGCGGTGAGCCAGGTGGCGCTGGCCTTGTTCAAGAACAATGCGGCTGAGCGCGTCATCGCCGCCAAAATGCCGCCGGATCGGGCCAGCATGCATCTGGACACCATCTTCAGCTTTTGCGACCGGGATCTGGTCACCATCTACGAGCCGGCCGTCAATCAGATCACGCCCATCAGCTATCGCCCCGGTGATAGGGAAGGCACGCTGGATGTGACGGTCGAAGAGAAAGGCTGGGTGGCTACGGTGCAGGAGGCGCTGGGACTGAAAGAGCTGCGCGTCGTTCCCACCGGCGGCGACGTCTTCGAGCAGGAGCGCGAGCAGTGGGACGATGGCAACAACGTCGTGGCCTTGCAGCCCGGTTTCGTGGTAGCCTACAACCGCAATGAATGGACGAATGCACGGTTGCGCCGGGCCGGCGTCACTGTGTTGGAGATCGACGGCTCTGAATTGGGCCGCGGTCGCGGCGGCGGTCACTGTATGACCTGCCCCGTGCTGCGCGACCCCGCGTACGACTGATCCCGCATCAACAGCATCTGTAGGGGCGGGCAATCCAGCCCCTACAGATCGCGCCAAAATCAAGAAGGGAGGGCATGACCATGTCGAAGGAATCTGAGAGCAAAACGCACGTTCGCCCGCCAACCCTGGTCGATGCGCTGATCCCAATTCTGACGCTCATTATTTTGCTGGCCGGCGCGCTTTATCTCTTCGGAGATGAGGCCACCTCGGGGCCGACCCAGGTCGCCTTGATGCTGGCGATGATCGTGGCGGCGTTGGTAGGGCTGAAGAATGGTCATCGATGGGAAGATATGGGTCACGCCGCCGGTGAGGGCATCGCCACAGGCCTGGGCGCGATATTCATCCTTCTGGCGGTCGGAGCGCTGGTGGGCGCCTGGATGATGTCGGGAACCATCGCTACCCTGGTCTATCTGGGCGTCAAGTTCCTGAGTCCTGACTGGTATTATCTGGCATGCTTAATCATCTGCGGGCTGCTGGCGCTGAGCATCGGCAGTTCGTGGACGGTGGTCGGCACTATTGGAGTCGGCCTGATGGCGATCGCCGAAGCCTTGGGCGTCTCGCCCGAAATCACCGCCGGCGCAGTCATCTCGGGGGCTTACTTCGGCGACAAAATGTCCCCCCTTTCCGAGACGACCAATCTGGCCCCTGCCGTGGCCGGAACCGACCTGTACACACACATCCGGGGGATGATGTGGACGGCCATCCCCTCGGTTCTGATAGCGATGGTCATCTTCGGCATTATTGGCCTAAGAACCGAGCCAGCCGCTCCAATTGATCTGACGGTCGTGCTGGATGTGATGGAGGACATCTTCAACATTTCCTTGCTGACCTTGATCCCATTGGCGGTTGTGCTGTTTATGTCGTTTCGGCGAATTGCGGCTTTCGCCACGATCATGGCAGGGGCGCTGGTGGGCGGGTTGACCGCCGTCATCCTGCAGCCCGATGTCGTCCTCGCCTTCGTCCATGACCCATCGCTCAGCACTCCAATGGCCATGATTGAGGGCGTGTGGTCGGCCATGGCTACCGGTTTCACCATTGAGAGCGGCTATGCCGGCATCGATGTCCTGTTCAGCCGGGGCGGCATGTCCAGCATGTTGACCACGGTGTGGTTGATCATCAGCGCCCTGGCCTTTGGCGGCGTGTTGGAATACACCGGGCTTCTATCTCGACTCATGCTGCCCATCGTGCGCGCGGCCAAATCCGATCGGTCGCTGGTGGCCGCAACCGGCCTGACATCCATCGGCATGAACATCGTGGCAGGAGATCAATACATGGCCGTAGTGCTGCCTGGCCGGATGTATCGAGAATTGTATGAGGAACGGGACATCGCGCCACAAACGCTCTCCCGAGAGATCGAGGACACGGGCACTATCACCTCGCCCTTGGTACCGTGGAACAGTTGCGGAGCCTATATGTCGGCGACGTTGGGCATTGCCACCCTGGCCTACCTGCCGTACTGTTTCTTCAACCTCACCAACGTGATTATCTCCTTTGTCTACGCGCTTCTCGGCTTCCAGATTCTTCACATTGATGCAACTGTCACGAAAGAACCGCCGCCCGAACAGCTGACTCTATACGGCGTGAGTAACAGGCGCGCCGAGCCGACAACGCCGGAGCCTGCAATACCTGGGTGAGGAGAAGGGCCACAAATAGTTAGTCCTATGTCCGTCCGTGGCGCTTGGTGGGGTATATGAATATAATGCGTGCGGAAGGAGTGTCGTCTACGAACATAGCTGAACCCGGCCGGCCGATAAAACCCCGGATTGTTCAGAGTGCTTGATTTTCTCGCGGCAATAGTGCTATCTTTCCGTATTGGCATTTCACTTGCCGCTATCGTGATTTATCTAGGAGCATAACATGGCCAAGGATGGAAAAAAGAAGGACAAGAAGAAAAAGAAGCGCGAGGATCAGTCGCCTGTCAGTCTTCCTGTCACCTACGCCGAGCCTGCACCTGAAGCTGAATCGGAGCCTAAACCCAAGATGAGCAACAAGGAGTTCGAGAAGGAATTGGAGAAACTCCAGGTCGAGCTCGTCAAGATGCAGGAATGGGTGAAGGCGACCGGCGCCAAGGTCTGTGTCGTGTTTGAAGGCCGCGACACGGCCGGCAAGGGCGGCGTGATCAAACGGATTACCGAACGCACCAGCCCGCGCGTCTTCCGTGTGGTGGCCTTGCCGGCGCCGACTGAGCGTGAGAAATCGCAGATGTACTTTCAGCGCTATATGCCGTATCTGCCAGCCGCCGGCGAGGTGGTGATCTTCGACCGCAGTTGGTACAACCGGGCGGGCGTCGAACGGGTGATGGGGTTCGCCACCGATGAGCAGGTCGAGTATTTCCTCAAATACACGCCAGCCGTCGAGCAGTCTATCGTCCATTCCGGCATCATCCTAATTAAGTACTGGCTCGAAGTCAGCATGGAAAACCAGACCGCACGGCTCAAAGCGCGTGATCAGGATGGACGCAAAATCTGGAAACTCAGCCCCATGGACCTGAAAAGCTACAGCCGGTGGTATGATTACTCGCGGGCAAGAGACGCCATGTTTGCAGCGACCGATACGGACATCTCGCCCTGGCATGTCGTGGATTCCAACGACAAGCGTCGGGCGCGCCTGAATTGCATCTCCCACCTGCTCAGCCTAGTTCCCTACGAGGAAGTGCCGCGTGAGCCGGTCAAATTCCCCAGACGTCAACCCAAGGGCAATTACATCGAACCAGACTATCCCTACCGGATGGTCCCGAGCATTTACTGAAATCAGAGGAGAAATCAGCTATGGCAGCATCAATTGATGACCAGCCAAAATGGTATAGCCTGACGACAGAGGCCGTCGCCAAACAGTTGGAGGTCGATCCGGCCAAAGGGTTGAGCGCGTCGGAAGCGCAAAAACGTTTGCAGCAGAATGGACCCAACAAGCTGGCCGCCAAGAAGAAGGAACCGGGCTGGCAGGCTTTTCTGCGTCAGTACAAAGACTTTATGCAAATCCTGCTGGTAGCCGCCGCGGTGATCAATCAGATTTTCACCGGCGAATGGGGGACCACTTTGGTCTTGTTGCTGTTGACGGTCTTCAACGCCGTCATGGGACGCAACCAGGAGTCCAAAGCCGAGGCCAGCCTGGCCGCGCTGGAGCAGATGATGAAAAGCATCGCCCGCGTGCGTCGCGATGGCCAGGCCGTTGAGGTGGATGCCGAGCAACTGGTGCCCGGCGACATCGTGTTGATGGAAGCGGGTAACCGCGTGCCAGCCGATGGCCGTCTCTTCGTCACTGCCACGCTGGAGATCGAGGAGGCCGCCCTCACCGGCGAGAGCGTAGCTTCCTCCAAAGACGATGCGGTCATCGACAAGTCGGAGGTGCCATTGGGCGACCGCCACAACATGGCCTACATGAACACATCGGTGACGCGCGGCCGCGGCGAAATGATCGTCACCACCACCGGCATGGGCACGGAAATGGGCCACATCGCCGACCTGCTCAACAAGACCAAGGCCGACAAGACGCCCTTGCAAAAGCAGCTCGACAAGCTGGTGGTCATCATCGCTGGCGTCGCTGGCGTCACCTTCCTGCTGATGTTCGTCCTGGGCTGGCGTAACGCTCAGGCCGCCGGGATACCCTTCAGCGAGGTGTTTGACGCTATTTTCCTGGCTGGCATCGCTCTGGCTATCTCGGCTATCCCCACCGGCATGCCTGCGGTCATCACCACACTCTACTCGATGGGCACACGGGTGTTGGCCAGCCAGAACGCCATCGTCAAGCGCCTGCCTTCGGTGGAAACGCTGGGCTCGGTCTCCGCCATCTGCTCCGACAAGACTGGCACGCTTACCCTCAACAAGATGACGGCGGTCGAGTTTTCCATCCCCGGCCAGAATCGCTACAAGGTCACTGGCGAGGGATATGGCACAGCGGGCGAGTTGCAACTGACGCGAGGCATCCCCGCCGGCCAGCCGTGGCAAAAAGGTTCGACGTCCTATACCACCGAAGGACAGATCAAGTCGGCGGGAGGCGCCAAGATCGATCTGGAACAGGTGATGCTGGGTATGGCCCTCTGCGCCGACGCCCGGTTGGACGGAGAGGAGTTGATCGGCGACCCCACCGAGGGCGCGCTGATCGTGCTGGCCGAAAAGGGCGGCATCCATGTCGATGGCGCCCGTGAAATGTACCCGCGCGTGGCCGAAGTGCCCTTCGACTCCGACTACAAGTTTATGGCCACCTTCCACAACATGAAGGATGAAGAGGGCAAGCCTGTGGTGCGGGCCTTCGTCAAGGGCGCGCCTGATGTTCTGATCGGTCGTGGCGGTTATTTCTGGATGCCCGCTGAGTCAGATGTGGCTGTCACTGACGAGAATCGAGACCTGGCGCTCAAGGAAAATGACCGCATGGCGGCAGAGGGCGAGCGGGTCATGGTGGTGGCGCGACGCGACTTCGACCCCGCTACGTTCGATCCCAAGGCCAATCTGATCGAATTGATCAACGACCTGACCCTGATGGCGATGGTTGGCATCGTCGATCCGCCGCGACCTGAAGCGCGCGACGCCATCGCCAAGTGCCACAGCGCCGGCATCCAGGTACGCATGATCACCGGCGACCATGCTGTGACCGCCGCTGCCATTGGCAAGCAGTTGGGCATCGAGGGCAAGGCGCTGACCGGCGCTCAGTTCGCGGCCATGAGCGACGAGGAACTTACAGGGGATTTGAATGACATTGGCGTGGTCGCTCGCGTGGCGCCAGAGGACAAGATACGGCTGGTGGATTTGTTGCAGCGCAAGCAGAACATCGTGGCTATGACCGGCGACGGCGTTAACGATGCGCCTGCTTTGAAGAAAGCCGACATCGGCGTTGCCATGGGCATCACCGGCACCGAAGTATCCAAGGGTGCGGCTGTGATGATCCTGACCGACGACAACTTCGCTACCATCGTTCGGGCGGTGGAGTATGGCCGGGCGATTTACGACAACCTAGCCAAATACATCCGTTTCCAGATCACGGCGCTGGTGGCATTCATCGCCAGCTACCTGGGCGCAGCTTTCTTCCTGATCCTGGGCGGCGTGCCCTTCTCGCCGCTGGTGGTGTTGTGGATCAACTTCCTGGTGCAGGTGCCTATCGCCCTGGCCCTGGGATTCGACAAACCGCTGCCTGGCCTGATGGATCGCAAGCCGCGACCGTTGAGCCAGCCAGTGCTTTCCCGGTCGCAGTGGTTCCGACTGATTATCGTCGGCACGCTGGTGGCGCTGGGCACCCTCGCCCTGGAAACTACCTATGAACCGACCAGCACGGCCCTGGCCGCCACCATGGGTTATGTGGTCTTCTCGCTATTCAATATCGCCATGGGCCTCAGCTCCCGCTCGGAGAGAGAAACCGTTCTCCAGGTGGGCAATTTCGCCGACCGCCGCCAGTTAGGTCTCTATGGGCTGGCGCTGTTACTGACATTCATTCCGACGGAACTGGGCGTCACGCAACGCATCCTGGGCATTGTCCCATTGGGGCGCAACGAGTGGCTGTTGTGCATCGGCATGGCTGTAGCACTGACACTTGTGTACGAGGTGATTAAGTTCTTCTTGCGCAGAAGCCACAAGCAGGAAGCAACATCCCCGACCGTGGCGACTCCGGCCCAAGCCTAGTACGCTGTGGCGTAAATAAGTCAACAGTATTCAGTGAGCAGTTTCTAGTGGAAGAACTCGACTGCTCACTGAATACCGAATACCGCCGAACCGTACAGGCCGCCTGTTAGAATGCATTCATAAAGAAATCGGGAGTTCTCGCGGCGAATTTTCAATCAAATCGACCTGCGCAATCTCCCGATTTCTTTATGCGCTCGATAGCGTTGGCGTAAATCCCCGGCGCATCAGCAATCCGTTCTTGCCGGTTCACGACCGGCGCTCAACCCCGCAATGAAGTAACCACATGTCTGAACAAGCCCAAACTGGCGACGCAAAAAGCCGGAGCACCGAAGGCCGCCTGAGGATACTCCTGGCGATGGCGATGTTCGTCCTGGTCATCGATACTTCGTTGATGAACGTGTCGATCTCTTACGTCGTCAACGATGTCAACACAACTGTCAGCGGCATCCAGGCCGCAATTTCCCTCGAAGCGCTTGTTTCCGCCGCATTCATTCTGATCGGCGGCAAGATCGGCGACTTGATCGGGCGCAAACGAGCGTACGCCCTTGGCCTGGTTGGCTATGCAATCGGGGCGATTGCAATGACGCTCGCCCAGAGCCTCACCGCCATCATCCTGTTCTGGGCGATCACTGGCGGGTTGGGCGCTGCCTTGTTGCTGCCCGCGATGCAATCCCTGATCCATGGTAACTTCGAAGGCGTAGCCCAGAAGAAAACCTATGCGGCTGTTGGCGCAGCCAGCGGCGTCGCTGCGGCCATTGGCCCCTTGCTGGGCGGCTTTATCACGACTTACCTGTCCTGGCGTGTCGGCTTCCTGATGGAAGCAGTTATCATCGCCATTGTGCTGTTGAACATCAAACTGGTCAAGGATGTGCCCTACACAGGCCCTCGGGAGATCGATATCCCCGGAGCAGCCTTCTCTGTTCTCGGTATGGGCGGCGTGGTCATCAGCATCCTTCTCTGGGAGGGGGGCGGCCAGTATGTCGGCCTCTTGATGCTCATGGGCGTCTTGTGTTTGGCCCTTTTGACCTGGTGGCTGGTGCGAGCCAAGAAAGCCGGCAAACCGACTCTGCTTGACCCCGATCTTTTTCGTTCCAAGCATTTCCGGTTCGGCGTTACGGGGCAGACCATGCAGAACATCGCTCTGGGCGGTCTGCTGATCACGATACCGATCTACTTCCAAATGGTCTTTGAGTACTCGGCGATGCTCACCGGCCTGTTCATTGCTCCCATGTCCCTCAGCCTGTTCGCCATCGCCTTGTTGATGGGACGGCAGGCGGGCAAGCGTCGCAGTAGCGTCATCATCCGCGTCGGGTTTGCCGCGGTGGTGGTGGGAGTGTTGCTTTTGATCCCTCTGATTCCGCGTGCGGATTCTGGGGTGGCCTTCGTCATTCCTATGATCATCGTCGGGATTGGCATGGGCTTCCTGGTTTCTCAGCTAAACAACTACACGCTCGCGCCGATCTCAGATGAGCGCGTAAGCGAGGCCGCGGGGGTGAATTCGGCTGGCGGTTCATTTGGGCTCTCCTTCGGGCTGGCCTTCGCCGGTGCAATCATGCTGGCTGGGCTCTCTGCCAGCTTCACGAACCTGACGTACTCGAGCGCTGTGCTGAATCCCGATCAGCAGGAAGTGGTGGCCGTAAAACTAGAGGAAGACGCTCAGGTCATGAGCAATACGCAACTCCAGGAATTGCTGGTCGGGCAACCGCAGGAGGTGCAGGAAGAAATCATCCGAATCAACACGGAGGCCCGGAATCTCGGACTCCAGATCGCCCTGTTGGTGCCGCTGATCGCCGGGCTGCTTGGTTTTATCAATTCATTCCGCATGGTGAAGCTCCCCGACCTCCAGCCGTCGGAGGCTGTGGAAGGACTATTGATGGGCTAGCTCGATGACCACATCCTCCCCAGCTAAGTCTGCGGAACAGACGGGGGCCAATCCTTTTGCGCGTGTGGCGCGCCCGCGGGGTCTGAGCCGGTGGATTCCGGCACTGCCGGCAATTCGCAGCTACGAGCTTTCATGGCTGCCGAAAGACCTCGCCGCCGGGCTTGTGCTCACCGCTATCCTCGTGCCGGTGGGCATGGGCTACGCCGAAGCAGCCGGTCTGCCCGCCATCTACGGCCTGTACGCTACTATCGTCCCCCTGATCGCCTACGCCATCTTCGGGCCGAGTCGCATCCTGGTGCTGGGGCCGGACTCATCGCTGGCGGCTATCATCGCCGCCACGATCGTGCCGCTGGCCGCGGGGGACGAAAATCGCCTGGTGGCGTTGGCCGGGATGCTGGCGCTTCTCACCGGCGGGCTGTGCATCCTCGCCGGTCTGGCGCGCTTCGGCTTCATCACGGATTTACTTTCCAAACCCATCCGCCTGGGTTACCTCAACGGCATCGCCCTCACCGTCATCGTCGGCCAGATGCCCAAATTGCTCGGCTTCTCAGCCAGCGGCGATAATTTGGTTCAAGAGACGATCAGCCTCGTGCAGGGCGTCGCTCAGGGCATGACAAATTGGGCGGCCTTCGTAATTGGGGCTTCGTGCCTGGCCATCGTCCTGATCTTCAAGCGCCGCTGGCCGAAGATCCCCGGCGTATTGATCGCCGTCGTCGGCGCTACGATTGTCGTGAGCGTGTTTAATCTGGCGACTGTTGCCGGAATCTCCGTGGTGGGGCCGTTGCCGCAAGGTTTGCCCTCTTTCCAGATCCCGCTCGTTTCGCCAGCCGATATGGGGGCGCTGATGGCCGGGGCCATTGCCATCGCTCTGGTCTCCTTCGCCGACACGAGTGTGCTTTCGCGCACTTTCGCCCTGCGCGGCGGCTACGAAGTTGATCAGAATCAGGAAATGATCGCTCTCGGCGCGGCGAATGTGGCGGCGGGTTTTTTCCAGGGCTTCTCGATCAGCAGCAGTTCGTCACGCACCCCGGTTGCAGAGCAGGCGGGCGCCAAGTCGCAGTTGACCGGCGTCGTGGGAGCGTTGTGCATTGCGCTGCTGCTGGTATTTGCGCCGACATTACTGCAAAATCTGCCCAACGCCGCTCTCGGCGCTGTCGTCATCGCCGCCTGTCTCTCGCTGGTAGACGTTGCCAGCGTCCGGCGGCTGTATCATCTGCGTCGGGGCGAGTTCTTACTCTCAATCGTGTGTTTTCTGGGCGTCGCCCTGCTCGGTGTAATTCAGGGCATTTTCATCGCGGTTGTGCTGGCCTTGCTCGGCTTTATCTGGCGGGCGTGGCGTCCCTATGACGCTGTGCTGGGCCGTGTCGATGGTCTGAAAGGCTATCATGATGTCACCCGCTATCCCGAAGCGAAGCGCATTAACGGGCTGGTGCTCTTCCGCTGGGACGCCCCCCTGTTCTTCGCCAACGCCGAGGTTTTCCGTGAGCATGTCTTGCAAGCGATTGCAGAAGCGCCGACGCCGACGAAATGGGTCGTCGTCGCAGCCGAGCCGGTGACCGACATTGATATCACGGCGGCTGAAATGCTTTCATCTCTCGATGATGATCTGGAGCGGGTGGGCATCGAATTGTGTTTTGCGGAAATGAAAGACCCGGTCAAAGACCAGCTCAAACGGTACGATTTGTTTACCAAATTGGGAATCGAGATATTCTTTCCCACCATCGGCAAGGCGGTCGATAGCTATGTGGAGACGCATCAGGTGGAATGGTCGGATTGGCAGGAAGCGGCGAAGGCCGAGGAGCCGTGATGGATTTTTATGTAACAGCGCACTGAAACTCTGGTCGTCAGATCGGGCGTCATTTTCGTCCCATGAACGCCCTTGCGGCGAGGATAGCCCCGACCACAATCAGGATCACAGGCCAGTAGCGCCATGCGTCCCACCCTGTGCGGAATAATCCGGCAAACACCACAAACGACACGGCGCTGATGCCCAGCAGCACCAACCCGTCCCGACGTTTTTCGTTCAGGTTACTATCGATAAGCGACCCCAGGATGATCCCCAGGCCCACAAAGCCGGGGATCAGTGCCCAGACATAAGCCCAACTGGCCCAATCGCCGGTGCTGTTCTGATAGTAGAAAATCAGGCCAAGACCTCCGACAACGCAGCCGGGGATGGCGAGACCGCCCTCTCTGCCGACCAGGGCGCCGATCAGGAAGAGGACGCCGATGCCGATCATGATCATCGGCCACTGAAACCAACCGCCAAAGAGGTCCGGGATGAATTGCGATGCCAGAAATCCCAGCCCTACCAGAATCAGGATGATGCCCCCAATCAGAGCGCCGCGCTGCTGCTCGTTCATACTCCTCCTCCTCGGTTGAGTGTCGCTTGTTGTAAAACGATGTGTCAGGCGGGATATGCCATCACCCGCCCCATGATTCTAACCTCAACCGGCTGTCCGCGAAAGAACTGGTAATTAGGGCCGAGCCGGGCGTCGATACGGGCTCCCGACGCAAGCTGGATTGAGATCAATTGGTCGTGACCAAAGAAGACGACTTCCTGCACCCGGCAGCCCGAACCCGGCCCAGCCGGTTTCACATCAACCACCTCCGGGCGGATCAACACATGCACGGCTCCGCGCATCTCGACCTGACTTTCCAACCGGCCCAACTCGCAATCGACATAACGTCCGCTGGCAGTTCCCGGCAGGAAATTGGAATCGCCCACAAACTCGGCCACGGCTTTGGAAACCGGATGATAGTAGAGTTCGCGCGGGCTGGACACCTGCCTGACCACGCCGTCGAGCATCACCGCCACCTGATCCACCAGGCTGAGCGCTTCTTCCTGATCATGAGTGACGAACACGGCCGTGGCGTTGGCTTCCTTGAGAATCGAGCGCACTTCCGCTCGCACCCGCACCCGCAATCCTGCGTCCAGGTTGCTAAAGGGTTCGTCCAGCAACACCAGGTCGGGTTCAGGGGCCAGCGCCCGTGCCAGCGCCACCCGCTGTTGTTGTCCGCCGCTAAGTTCGTGCGGCATTCGTTTGTGCAACCCTTGTAGACCCACCAGATTCAGGACATCATTCACCCGTCCGGCTTTGTCGCCGCCATACGAGCGTAGCCCGAACTGTACATTTTCGGCCACATTGAGATGGGGAAAGAGTGCATATTCCTGAAAGACCATGCCGACTTTGCGTTTGTCCGGCGGCACATAGACGCCTTTCCCGGCCGCCAGCCTGCCCCCGATTTCGATTTGGCCCTGATCGGGGATTTCGAAACCGGCCACCAGCCGCAACGTGGTGGTCTTACCGCAGCCGCTCGGCCCCAACAACGCCAGCAATTCGCCCTTCTGCAATTCGAACGAAACGCCGCGAGCGGCGCTATGGCCGTCGAAGTGCTTCCAGACATTTTCCAGGCGCAGGCTGGGGATGGCCTGGTCAGTTTCGGGCTTTGCCATGGCTAATCGCGCACCTCTTCCCGCAGCAAGATAAAAATGCTCAAGGCCGAGATAGCCAGCAACAGCAAGGCGGGCGCTGCCGCTCTGGCGAAGAATGCCTCTGACGACGCCGACCAGATTTCGGTGGCCAGGGTTTTGTAACCGGTCGGGGCCAGCAGCAGGGTGGCGGGCAGTTCTTTGATCGTCGTGAGAAAGACCAGCGCCGCCCCCGTCCACAGCCCAGGCCGCAGCAGTGGCAGATTCACCCTCCGCCAGACTCCGGCGGTGTTGTGGCCCAGGCTGCGAGCCGCTTCTTCCAGCCGGGGGCTGGTTTGCATGAGATTGGCGCGCTGCGCTCCCAAGGCCTGCGGCAGGAACAGGACGAGATAGGCGAAAATCAGCATGGGCAGGGTTTGATAAAGAATAGGGACGAAATTCGCCCCAAAGAAAACCAGGCTGAGCGCTACGACAATGCCGGGCAAACCGAAACCGATGTAGGTTGCGCGCTCGCTGAGGGCGCTGAGCCGATTGGGAAAACGCACCGAATAATAGGCGACCGGCAGAGCGGCCAGCGTCGCGGCCAGAGCTGCCAGCGATGCGGCCTGAAAGCTGTTCCACGCCGCCGACCACAAGGGCGGAAAATCGGCGCCGCTTTGCAGACCGCGCAGCCACCAGATTATGATGACGCTGATCGGCGCAATCAGGCTGATGGAGACGACCCCGGCGCAGAACGCTAACGCCAGCCATTTCCAGTTCCCTAAGCTGACTACCGAGGGCATCCTGCCTGTCCCCGCGCTCAACCGATAATATCGGGCTCTACCCTGACTGCGCCGCTCGGCGACGAGGATCGCCAGGGTCAGTACCACCAATATCAGCGAGAGGATGGCGGCGGTGGTGCGATCAAAGCTGCTCTGGTACTGGATATAGATGGCGCGGGTGAGGCTGTTAAAGCGCAGCAATGAAACTGCGCCGAAGTCGCTGGCCGTGTACAGCGCCACCAATAGAGCTCCGGCGGCGATTGCGGGGCGCAGGCTGGGCAGGGTCACACGCCAGAACGTGCGCCACGAGCTTTCTCCCAGGCTGCGGGCTGCCTCTTCGATGCTGGGGTCCAGACGATGCAGGCCAGCCCGCACGCTGAGCAGCAGATAGGGATAGGTGAACAGGGTTAGCGCCCAGACTGCGCCGACAAAGCCGTAAATCTCAGGCAGTCTATCCACGCCCAAAGGAGCCAGTAATTCCTGGAGCATGCCGCGCGGGCCCATGAAGGCCACCAACGCGAATCCTGCCACATAGCTGGGGATGACCAGCGGCAGGATGGACAGGATCGTCCAGGCGCGGCGACCCGGCAGATTGGAGCGGACTGTCAGCCAGGCCAGCGGGATGCCGATCACCGCTGACAGCATCGTCACCGTGATCGTCAGGATGATGGTGTTGAAGAAGACAATCAGAGTGCGCGGCTGCGCCAGTTTTTCCAGGACAAGCGGGCCTGCCCCGGCGGCTCGGATGAGCAGGTACGCCAGGGGCAGGAGCATCAAGGCTGCAATGAATACGGACGTGATCGCCAGGATTCTGGGCGCTCGGCGCGGGGTGGACGCCTGAGTCCAGCGGTCGAGCGATGCCCGCATGCGGGTTTGGGCAGCGAGTGGCAGTTCCACCGGCAAGCCTGCTTTGTGAATTAATCCAGGGCGCCGACTTCCTGCAGCAGCGCCAAAGTGCCTTCCAGGTCTTGCAAGTCGTTGAGATTGATGTCAGGCGAGGCGATTTCGACCAGCGGTTTCAGGGCAGGATTGGCGGATACGCCAGCGGTGAGGGGGTATTCTTCGGTTTGGGTGGCGAAGTAGGTCTGCGCTTCCTCCGAGAGCAGGAAGCGAATGAATGCTAACGCGGCTTCGGGATGGGCGCTGGTGTTCACGATTCCGGCCCCCGCCACGTTGATCATGGCGCCGGCGTCGCCAGAGCGCAGATAGTAATTGCGGGCCGGGAAGGATTCACCCTGTTCATCGAGGAACCGCATGAGATAGTAATGGTTGACGAACCCGGCGTCGATCTCGCCCTTGCCCACGGCTTCCACGATGGCTGTGTTGTTGGCATAGGCGGCAATGTCATTGGCGAGCATCGCTTCCAGCCATTCACGCGCCCGGTCATCCCCTTCCAGTTTGCGCAGGGCCGTGACGAATGCCTGAAAGCTGCCGTTGGTGGGGGCCCAACCCAGCCGTCCTTTCCAGGCCGGATCGGTGAATCCCCAGATGTCGTCGGGCAATTCGGCTTCGTCGATAGCGTTCGTGTTATAGACGACGACCCGCGCGCGGCCACTGATCCCCGCCCAATCACCATCGGCGCTACGGTATTTTTCGTCCACGAGCGATAACACATCATCAGGTAGACTTGTGAGGCGGCCATGAGCGGTCAATGCTCCGAGCGCCCCCGCATCCTGGGCGAAATATACGTCAGCGGGGCTGTTGTTCCCTTCCTCCAAAATAGTTGCGGCCATCTCTGCGGTATCGCCATAACGCACGGCTGCTTGAATACCGGTATCCTCGATGAATTCCTCGATCAGCGGGCCGATCAGGGATTCGCTGCGACCCGAATAGATCGTGAGGTCACTGCCTTCCAGGTCGGGCATTTCGGAATTATCTGGTTCGGGATCGGCCACCGGCTCGGGGTCAGCACTGGGTTCGGGATCAGCGATTGCAGTGGGTGAGTTGACAGCGGCGGGCGCGGTGGCGGGAGCCTGACAGGCGGCCAGCACGGCCGTCAGAATAATGATAAGAATAAAAAGGCTGCGATGCATGCTGCGATTCATGAGAGTTTAAGTTCCTCTTTGTTGTTTTGATTTGGATTCCATGCAGGCGGCACAGACGCCCTCGAAACAGATACAGGCATGACGAATGTCTACGCCATGTTCCGTCTTGAGATCGTTGCGCACGCGGGAAATGAGCGGGGTTTCGAATTCCACAATGGCACCGCAAGAGAGGCAGGTGAAGTGATAATGCTCCTCCGGCGTCGCGGTCTCGAAATACTCGCGGCTGTGGTCGCGAGCGAAATAACGCTGCGAGACCAGTCCGGCTTCTTGCAGCACCGAGAGGTTGCGGTAGACGGTCGAGAGGTTGATGTCTGGCATCTCTTTGCTGGCGCGGCGATAGAGCTCCTCTGCATCGAGATGGTCATTCGCTTCGTCCAGCAATCGTAGTAGCAGGATGCGCTGGCTGGTTACGCGTTGTCCGGCATTGCGTAATCTTTCTTCGGGCGCTTCAGGTAAGGTTGGCGTTTCCATGATGATTCTTTTTGCAAATCATTTGCAAAAACGAATGCTACCATCAATGCCAGGGCGGTGTCAAAACAAATTTCTTCTTGACAAACCCCAATCACCTCGCTATGCTGGCAACGTTCATTGCCGCCCGCCGCCGACCGGCGGGCGCTACTTTGTGCTCGAAATGGAAAACACCATTCCCTATTGGATCGGATTCAATCAAGCGCCTGGCGTCGGCGCCAAGAGGCTGCGAGCGCTGCTCGACTATTTCGGCAGCATCGAGGCAGCCTGGCACGCGCCTGCCGCCGAACTGGCCGAAGCTGGACTTGATCGGCGCGGGTTGGAGGGCCTGTTGAAAACGCGGGAATCCCTCGATCTGGAGGCCGAATGGCAGCGCTTGCAGCAGGCCAATGTGCAGGTGTTGACATGGGAATCCCCCAACTATCCCCGCAGGTTGTTGCAGATCGATTCGCCGCCGCCTGTGCTGTATATGCGTGGCGAAGTCTGGGCGAGCGATGAATGGGCGGTGGCGATCGTCGGAACCCGCCGGGCGACGACCTACGGCAGGGAATGCGCCCTGCGGCTCGCGACCGATCTGGCGCAGGCGGGCGTGACGATCGTCTCAGGGTTAGCCCGCGGGATCGATGGCGCCGCCCATCATGCCGCCATGGAGACGAATGGCCGGACGCTGGCCGTGCTGGGAAATGGCCTGGATATGATTTATCCGCCAGAACATCGTGATCTAGCGCACCGCATCGTGCAGCAAGGCGCGCTCCTGAGCGAGCATATGTTGGGCATTAAGCCCGATGCACGTCATTTCCCTGCCCGCAATCGCATCATCAGCGGCCTCAGTATGGGCGTCATCGTCGTCGAAGGCAGTTGGAGTTCTGGCGCTGTGATCACTGCCAAGCAGGCGCTTGAGCAGGGGCGTGAAGTCTTTGCTATCCCAGGCAGCATCCTCGCCCCCGGCAGCGAAGGCCCCAACCGACTCATTCGGGATGGCGCAACGCCCGTTCTCGGCGCCGACGACGTGTTGGAAGCCCTGAATCTGCGCCAGGTGGCCGACAAGGTCGATGCTCGTAAGACTTTGCCCGAAGACCCCATCGAAGCTCGTATCATGGAGCTGCTGTCCGCCGAGCCTCGACATGTCGATGAAATCCGGCGAGAGACCGAGATGCCGGTGCAGGAAGTCAGCAGCGCCCTGGCCCTGATGGAACTGAAAGGCCTGGTGCGGCAGGTCGGCGGGATGCAATACGTTGTCGCCAGAGAACCAGGCGTGGTCTATCGCATCGGCTAGGGCCAATTTACATAGTAGTGATTGGAGATCGATGATTAAGGATTGGCCTGAATGCCGCAAGCGCGGATCGGGCATTGATATAGAATCTTCAATCATTGGCAAACTTTGAAAGGAATTGTAATGGAAGCTTATTGCATGAAATGTAAGGAAAAGCGAGAGATGATCAATCCCTCGCCAACCTTTACCAAAGCGGGTGCGCCCGCCACCAAGGGCGAATGCTCGGTCTGCGGCACGACCCTATTCCGCATGGGCGCGACGCCCGCGCATGAGGGCATGGAAAAGCCTGAACCCCAACCTAAAACCAAATCCGCTCCCAAGAAAAAGAAGTCTGCTGCAAAGAAGACTTCTCGCTCGCGAAAAACCGCCACGGCCAATGCAGACGGCCCACGTAAGGGCAAACTCGTGATTGTGGAGTCGCCGGCAAAGGCGCGCACGGTCAGCCATTATCTGGGCCGGGGTTATACGGTCAAGGCTTCGGTCGGGCATGTGCGCGACCTGTACAAGTCCAAGCTTTCAGTCGATGTGGAAAACGATTTTGAGCCGGTTTATACGGTGCCGCGAGACAAGAAGAAGGTGGTCAAGGAACTGGCAGATGCCGCTTCTCGGGCCGAGACGATTTTCCTGGCGACTGACCCCGACCGTGAGGGTGAGGCAATCGCCTGGCATGTGGCTGAGGCTGTGGGTGTCGACGAAGGGCGCACCCGCCGTGTGGTCTTCCACGAGATCACGCAGAGCGCCGTGAACGAGGCGTTCAGCCATGCCCGCAATATCAATATGGAATTGGTCGATGCCCAGCAGGCGCGGCGGGTCATGGACCGGCTGGTGGGTTATCAGGTCAGCCCGCTGTTGTGGCGCAATGTCCGGCGGGGACTGTCGGCGGGCCGTGTGCAATCGGTGGCCCTGCGTCTGATCGTCGAGCGAGAACGCGAGATCGATGCCTTTGTGCCGGTGGAGTACTGGTCGATCACGGCGGAGCTGGCCAAGCAAGAGACCGAGCACCGATCCTTCAAAGCGAAGCTCCACAAGATTCGAGGCAAGGACTTCACCGTTGCCAGCGGAGAAGAGGCGCAAAAACTGGTCGCCGATTTGGAACATGCCGTGTGGCAGGTCTCACAGGTCAAACAGGGTGAGCGCACCCGGCGACCCTCGGCGCCTTTCACAACCAGTACATTGCAACAGGAAGCTTCACGCCGCCTGGGCTTCAACGCCAATCGCACCATGCGTAACGCCCAGGATTTGTACGAAGGCGTCAAGTTGGGGGCTGAAGGCGCGACCGGGCTGATCACCTATATGCGTACCGACAGCACCAATATCTCCAAAGAGGCGCAGGCTGAGGCCCGCTCATTTATCCACGAAAATTTTGGAGACGAATACATGCCCAAGCGCGCGCCGGTCTATCGCACCCGCGCCCGTTCGGCCCAGGAAGCGCACGAGGCGATTCGGCCTACCTCGGTGTTCCGCACTCCCGACAGCGTTCGACCCTATCTCGACGATGATCAGCATCGGCTGTATGTGCTGATCTGGCAGCGTTTTGTCGCCAGCCAGATGTCCAACGCCATTTACGATACGCTCACCGTGGAAGTGATGGCGGGGCCAGCCACGGGGCCGAAGCCGTACCTGTTCCGCGCCAGCGGATCGTCGGTGCGCTTCCCCGGCTTTCTGGCCGTCTATGAAGAAATGCGCTCGGAGGATGATACTTCGGAAGATGATCTCGGCATCAACATCCCGCCGCTGACGGTCGGCGAATTGCTCGATTTGCTGGCATTGATCCCGCAACAGCACTTCACTCAGCCGCCCCCGCGCTATTCCGAAGCAACACTGGTCAAGGCGCTGGAAGAATACGGTATCGGTCGTCCCTCGACTTATGCGTCGATCATTTCCACGATTCTCGACCGGGGCTATGTGCGGCGGCAAACCAAGCGCTTGCATCCCACCGACCTAGGTTACGTGGTCAATGACCTGCTGGTCGAGCATTTCGACTCGCTTTTCAATGTCGATTTCACGGCGCACATGGAGGAAGATCTGGATCGCATCGCCAATGGCGAAGAGGGCTGGGTCGATGTCATGCGCGAGTTCTACGACTCTTTCGAGAAGCTGGTCGAGGCCGCCGGTGAGAATATGCAGCGGCAACGAATCGAGCCGGAGAAATTGGACGAGGTTTGCCCGGAGTGCGGGAACGGTCTGGTCATTCGCCAGGGCCGCTTTGGCAAATTCATCGGTTGTTCGAATTATCCTGAGTGCAAATACACCCGGCCCATCGTGGCGGACACGGGCGTGGCCTGCCCAATCGACGGCGGAAAGATCGTGCAAAAACGCAGCCGCAAAGGCCGTGTTTTCTATGGCTGCGACAACTGGCCGGAATGCGAATTTGTCAGTTGGAACGAGCCGATCGACCTGCGTTGCCCGCGCTGCGGCAAGAGCGTTCTCACCAAGGCGGGCAAGCGGGCGAAGTGCGCCGACGCCGAGTGCGGATTCAGCATGCCGTTGGAACAGGCTGAAAAACGGATCGCCGCCCAACTCGAACCCGCGTGAAAATAGGAGCCGGATGCAAGAGGGATTGGATCGCTTTCTGATTTACCTCGAAGCCGAACGAGGGGCGTCGCCCTATACGCTGCGCAACTATGGCGGCGAGATCGGCGAATTCATCGTCTTCGCCAACAGCCGGGATGTCTTCGATTGGCTGGCGGTCAGACCCCAACTCATCCGCTCCTGGTTGGCCGACCTGCATCGCCAGGGTTATCATCCCGCCTCGGTGGCGCGCAGGTTGTACGAACTGCGGTCGTGTTTTCGTTTCTTGCAGCGCGAAGGCATCGTCGCCGACAACCCGGCGCTGTTCGTGCACACGCCCAAGCAGCCGCAAACCCTGCCTGATTTTCTCAACATCGAGCAGATTTTCGAACTCCTGAGCCTGCCCGACCCCGCCACGCCGCTGGGACAACGCGATGCCGCCATCCTGGAAGTTCTGTACAGCGGCGGGATTCGGCGCAGCGAGTTGCTGGCTTTGAAGGTCGATGATCTCAATCTGGTCGAGGGCGAAGTCAAGGTGTTTGGCAAGGGCAGCAAAGAGCGCATCGTGTTGATTGGCAAACCGGCGGTCACGGCGCTCCGCCGCTATGTTGAGGACGGACGACCACGATTGTTGGCTGCCGATGCCAACCCGCCAAGACGCCCTCCCGTCCAACTCTTCCTGAACCGCTTCGGAAAGCCGATCACTTCGCCCAAAACCGTGAGCAATATCCTGGACAAATATGTGGAATCGGCGGGCATTTCCCAACGCGTAACGCCTCACACCTTGCGCCATTCCTTCGCCACGCATATGCTAGAGGGCGGCGCCGATCTGCGCATCGTCCAGGAATTGCTGGGCCATGCCAGTCTGCAAACCACGACCCTTTACACGCACGTCACGACCGGTCACTTGCGCAATGTCGTCAATCGCGCGCATCCTGGCGCTCGCGAAACCCATGATGATTGATTAAATCTCCCCTCATGGCGATAGTGAAGCGGATCAGTAATTGAAGATTAATCATTGATCCCGCCTTCCACGCCTGGCTTATGAAATTCGTCAAGCCTTCAGTTATGACAGGGTGAGAATTTAGGTTAAGCTTACACATTGATTTCCACCCGCGGCTTTCGTATTTCGTAATCTGTGAATACCCGGCTTCAAAATTCCCTCACCGACTATCGAGAGCGCTTCCGGGGTCTTAGCCCCAATGCCCGCTCCATACTCCTATTCAGTGTGGGCCTGTTGTTGGGGCTGGTGGTTTTGGGATGGGTGATCATGCCGGTGCGGTGGACGCGCACCTATCCGGTGGATTTACGGACTGAATATCGCTCCGCTTATATCGAGGCCGTGGCAGATAGCTTCGCCGTCAACGGCGATGTGCAACTGGCGGCTGATAGGCTGAGTTCCTGGGATTCCAATCAGATATTGGCCCTGCTTTATCGCCACGCCCAGGTTTTGGATAACGACGGGCGCAACGATGACGCCGAAAGGGTGCGAACCCTGGCCGACAATCTGGAGTCGGCTGACGTCTTGCAGGCTTCGGACACGACGCCGGCGCTGAGCGGGGAGAATCTGCGCCTGATCATCTATATCGGCCTGGGAATCCTGATTCTGGCTGTATTGTTTGTCGTGCTCAAGAGCATCCTCGACTCGCGTCGCCAACGCCAGGGACAGGCAACCACCGGGGGCGAATCGTGGCCGCAATTCGATGACTTTGTCACTTCTGCGGATGCACTCGCCGCAGAGAAAGCCGCCACGATGCCCCGCACCTCTGCCCCTGCACCTCCGGCGGAAGCGGAAGGTCTGGACATGCGAACGCAGCCAGCTTCCGCCGCTCCTGTACGACGAGCGCCAGAGCCGGTAAAACAACCGGCGTCCGTCGATGCCGGTTCCGAGGCGATTCGGGCGGCAGGCGAGGCGGCATTGCGCGGGGCTGCTGTTTCCACGCCGGCGGCGGGAGCGGTGATGGCCGGGGTCACGACGGCGAATCGAGTCAAATATGTGACAGGCGCTGACGACAATTTCAATGTCGCTTATCGCATCGAAGAGCGGGACGAACTGTTAGGCGAATATGGCGTTGGCATCGGGGTCGCTTCGTCGGTGAATCCCGATGAGGCGTTGACGATGGACGTATGGCTATTCGATAAAAGCGATATCAATTCGGTCAGCGGCGTGCTCATGCATCCCGATGTTTTGCGAGATGATGCGCGAAGAGACGCGTTTGTCAGCGGGAATAACGTGGCGATTGCGCTTAAACCGGGCGAAGAATTTCAGTTGCGTACGCGCACGCTGGAAGTTGTGGGTAAGGTGACGGCGGTCTCATTCGGGACGGCCGAGCGCACGGGCATTCCCATCCGGTCGATGGAGATCGAAATCCTGGGCCGACCGATCCACATTTAGCCCTGGCGTTCGCCTAAACCCGTTCTTCCGGATCGAATAGCCGCCGGTATTCCTGAATGGCAAATCGGTCGGTCATCCCGGCCAGATAATCGCAGACCACGCGATATATGGAGGCATCTGCCAGCTTGGTTTTACCCAGTGTGGGCGGGGGAAGTTGGCGGGGTTCCTGGATATAAGCCTCGAACAGGCTGGTGAGGATGCGTTCGGCTTTGGCAGCCATGCGCATCACCCGATAGCTGCGATAGAAATTCTCGAACAGATAGCGCTTCTGGATGGCGTTGGCTTCGCTGAGTTCCGGGCTGAATCCGGCCAGATTGTGGCCCACCGCCCGCAGTTCCTCCACCGAGCCGATGTGGTGACTCCGTAATTGTCCGGCTGTGTGATGGATGGCGTCGTTGACTTCGATGCCGACCAGCCGCCGGATGACCCGCGAGCGCAGCATGGTGTCGAGCCTTTGCGGCAGCGGCTCCTCATCGAGCGACTCCATCACGCGACGCCAAAGCGGCTGTTCGGCCAGGTCAACCAATTCCAAAATGCCTGCGTAAAGGCCGTCATCCAGATCGCTTGTATTCCAGGCCAGTTCGTCGGCGATATTGGCAAGCTGGCATTCGAGCGTGCCGGCCATGTGCGGTTCGTAGCCCTCGGCGTTGGTTTCGTCATAATCGGTGTCGTGTTTGACCACGCCCTCTCGCACCTCATAGCTGAGGTTGAGGCCGGGAAAGTCGGGGTAACGCTGTTCGAGTTGTTCGATGATGCGCATGGTCTGAAGCTGGTGGTCAAAACCGCCGTGCTCGGCCATGAGTGCGTTCAAGATGTGTTCGCCCGTGTGACCGAATGGCGGGTGCCCCAGGTCGTGGGCCAGGCAGATGGCCTCGGTCAGGTCTTCGTTCGCGCCCAGGGCGCGAGCCAGCGTGCGGCCCAATTGCGCCACCTCGACCGTGTGCGTCAGCCGGTTGCGATAATGATCGCCCTCGTGATAAACGAAAACCTGTGTCTTATAGGCCAGACGACGAAATGCCGTGGTGTGGACGATGCGGTCCCGATCTTTCTGGTAAACGGTGCGGTAGTCGGCTTCCGTATCGGGAAACACGCGACCGCGCGTGTCGGCGCTCTTCATGCCCCATGGAGCCAGGGTCTGTCGTTCGCGTTCTTCCAAGAGATGGCGGTTGATCATGATGTCCTCGCGATGGCGGGAAGCCGCCTGATTACGTTGGGAGAGATGGCGGCGGGCAGGGCGAGCAGGTGGGCGGGGCAACCCTGACGGCAATCGCTGCTGCCGAAACCGGCAATGGGAACCCGAACGCCCGGCTGAGCGAGAAGCGTTTGCACCCACCGGCATTCCAATCTCTGGTCACTGGCGTCCACCAGCCAGATTTCGGGCGTGCAGCAATTCGTCAGCGCGTCGATATGCCAATGTGGTTCTTTATCGGCTCGCAGATGACGGCTCAGTCTTGCCCGCAATCCGCCGCTGCCCAATGCAGACCCTGCATAAACATAGATACCGGGGTTCAGGTCGAAAGCGCCGAGCCGCCCCACATAGATGCGCTCAGCCCTGTGAATCTCGAATCGCAGCAGATAAGTCCCCTTGCCCGCAAAGGGTGACGCCGCTTCATGGGATGCTTTGACAGATGCCCGATCGCCTGCTATATTCACCCTACCATGATACTGTTAATTTCCAGCAGCCTCAAGCATCACCATTATTGACAGGGTGAGCCCGGCCTGAGAACGAATCATTCGGTTCTCGGCGCCGCTGGTCACGCCAACCCGCGTGCCTGCCACTCACCCCGCAAAGACTAGCGAACCGGCTAGTCTTTTTTGTTGGTTCAGTACTCGTGAGCGACACTCCCAATCTCCAATCGCCAATTCCCAACCCGCCCGCTATCCCGCGCGGCGTGGCCGATTTCTTTGGCGCGGCAGCCGTCGCCAAGCGCCAGGTCGAGTTCAGCCTGCGGGAACAGGCCAGACTTTGGGGCTATGTCGAAGTGATTCCGCCGACATTCGAGTACGCTGAAACGCTGGCAGCCGAAGCCGGCAGCGAACTGGCGGAGGAGTTCTATCGCTTCCTGGATCGAGATGGCCGGGCGCTGGCGTTGCGTCCCGACCTCACCATCCCCACCGCCCGCATGGTTGGTTCCAAGCTTTACGACCAGCCTCTGCCGCAGCGCTACTTTTATGCCGGGCCTGCGTTCCGTTATGAAGAGCCGCGAGCCGGACGCCAACGGGAATTCTGGCAGGCCGGCATCGAGCTTGTGGGGGCGGGCAGCTCCGAAGCCGATGCCGAAGTGTTGGCGTTCGCCGTCACCGCCCTGGCGCCGCTTGGGTTGAATGTTGTCCGCTTCACCCTGGGACATCTGGGCTATTTCCACGGCCTGGTTCGACACCTCGACCTTGATGCAGTCAATGTGCGGACGCTTCACTCGGCGCTGGATCGCAAGAGTTATGATGATCTGGCTCGATTCGCATCCGCCCAAGCTCTTTCCAGCAAAGACGCCGAAGCGCTGATGGGGCTGTTGGCATTGGACGTCCAGCCTGCCGCGCCCGCGCTTGAGCGAGCCGCAGCCTGGGTGCAGAACGAGGAGATGGCCGTCGCGCTCGACCGTCTGCGAGACGTGCAAGTGCGCCTGACCTATTATGGCGCTGCCGAAAACCTTGCCATCGATCTGGCGGACGTGCGGGGAATGGATTATTACACCGGCATCACGTTCAAGGCCTACACGCCCGAAATGGGTTTCTCGATTGTCAATGGCGGGCGCTACGACAATCTGGTCGGGCATTTCGGCCCTGCCATGCCCGCCGTGGGTTGCGCTTTTTATCTCGACCGCATCCTGTTAGCCCGGCAAAGGCAATCCGGCCTGGAACCGGAACCGTCAATCGATCTATTAGTGCGCCCCTGCGCCTGTGGCGGTTACGTCGAACTTGCCGCCGCAGCCCGCGCGACCGGAAAAGTCGTCGCCGTCGCGCTCGGCCCCGAATCCGCCAACGTTGATATTCCTGTTCTCAGCTGCTCATGCGAATCTGGCAATCAGTGATCAGTATGTAGAATCCGATAAATTCGTACCTTGACAAATCCGATAAAATCGTACCCCCTAGTGTCACGATCGTACACCACTAGCCGTGGAGGTTGTGACCATGAGGAAGCCTCTAACCGAGGAAGAG
>JAGFJG010000140.1 GCA_024102915.1 Caldilineales bacterium | reverse complement strand
GGGCCCACGGGAGGCGGACGCCGGCAGCCCGGACAGCGCGACCGCGGGACGGTCGGCGGGCGGCGGGACGGGGCGGCCGACGAGGGCGGCGGGGGAAGCGGCGGGGGGGGGGTGGTGGATGGGGTGTTGGGGGGTGGGGGTGGGAGGTTAGGGGTGGGGGGTTGGGGGTTGGAGGTTCGAGGTTCGAGGTTCGAGGTTCGAGGTTCGAGGTTCGAGGTTCGAGGTTCGAGGTTCGAGGACGATTATAACCGCCAGGGCATGGTTTTCCCATGCCGTCATCCCTCGGTTGGTTTGGGAAAAGTATTTTTGGATATTGCGGGTCTTCGCTGATTTTGCTACATTTCACCGATTGACATGGTTGGGCTGTCAGCATGATCAGAACAAGTCGCCAGTGATATGGCAGGACTTCAGGAGCCTTCTCCAATGCGTATTGCTCATTTCACAAATACCTACAAACCTAACATCAACGGCGTTGTGCGTTCGGTCAGCACCTATCGCGAGGCGCTGAGCCGCATGGGACACCAGGTTTTCGTGCTAGCCCAGCGCTCACCCAAGTACAAAGAGGAAGACCCCTTCGTTTTTCGCTATCCCGCAGTGAAAATCCCTGGGTTCGATTACTCGGCGCCGATGCCGACCTCCCGGTTTGTCGATAAGTTGTTGCCGCCCCTGAAACTGGACATCATTCACAGCAATCATCCCACCTTGCTAGGCGATGCGGCGGCGCATCAGGCGGAAAGGCTGAGTATCCCGCTGATATTTACATTTCATACCCGTTATGTCGAGTACGCTGCGGGATATGCCGAATATGTGCCATTCGCCAAGGCATTTATGGAGGAACGAGTCGTCGACGCGCTCGCCAAATACCTCGAACGCTGCCACCATGTGATCACGCCTTCTGACAGCATCAAAGAGATGCTTGCGAATTACGCAGGCATCACCGACCGTGTCACCACAATCCCCACCGGCATCGATGTTCAGCGATTTCAGTCGGGCGATGGTGGTCTGATCCGGCAGAAATACGATCTGGAGCAGGCGACCGTGTTGGTCTCGGTGAGCCGTCTGGCCGATGAAAAAAATGTCAAAACGCTGTTGCGCGCCGCAGCGTCCGTGATGAAGTCGAATAGTGCAGTGTGGCTGTTGCTGATTGGAGATGGCCCGCAGCGCAAAGACCTGGAAGGTTTGGCGGAATCGCTGGGGATTGCCAGGCGGGTGATTTTCACAGGCCTGATTCCATTCGATGAAGTGCCAAATTACCTGCACGCGGGCGACGTTTTCTGCTATGCGTCCATCACCGAAACGCAGGGGCTGGTTACCGTTGAAGCGATGGCGGCGGGGTTACCGATCGTTGCGGTGGGGGCATCGGGCACGAGTGATGAGGTGAGCGATGGCAGGGAAGGATTGCTCACGGCGAACGACCCCGACACGCTGGCTCAGGCCATCGGGCGGGTGCTGGACGACAGGGCGCTTTATGAACGGCTGCGTGCGACTGCCGCCGAAAAAGCTCACAACCTGGACATGATGGTGCAGGCCGAGAGAATGCTCGGCGTGTACGAGACTGCCATCGCCGACCATCGAGCCAATCGCCGCATTCGGGTTGATCGCCGTCGCCTGGAGAAAGCGACAAAAGGTCGGGCCTGAATGAGTGCGATTTTAACTTCTGTCCGCAGTGACAGTCACGTCTGCTTCGCCCTCGTCCCCATTCGCCGCATGACCAGTGTCAGGTAGTCCATGCTTGAAGGAAGCCGCCCCGGCGGAGACCTGATGAGATATCTTATCCACTTTGTCTCTCTGCCGGAACACCTTTTTGGTGAGGCGTTCGATCAGATATTGATTCTGCCAGGCGCCCCAGGAATAGACGACATAGGTCTTGGCAATGCTGTCATGCCAGGCCTGCCGCTGGTTATCGAGCAGGATTGCCACAAACCCCAAACCCAGTGCAATAAAAGATAAGATATAGCCAAGATACCGGCGCAAACTCACACGGAAGCTCATCGCCTCGGCATTGGCGCGAACGATGCGAACGCCCACCAACGCCTTTCCGGGCGTCTGACCGGCAAGCGTCCAGAAGAACAGCATATAAATAGGCGAAATCAAAAAGAGAAAACCCACCAGAAAAAGTGAAGTGGCGACGCAGATCGAGTCACTCAACCTGCCTTGCAATATGCTTGTGCCACAACGGGTCACACTAATCCCGAATAGACCTGTAACATATTCTGTGAACCAAAAGACGAAGAATATCGTAACCGAGATGATTACACGATCAATCAGCCAGGCGATCAGCCGGCTGACGCAGCCCGCGTACTGACCCTGCATATTCTGCTTACTCATCCGCTCGATCTCCCTGCGTGATCTTGCCTAACACGGAGGTACGAGTGGCGCGGTCGAGCACTTCGGGCGGCGGGCCGGGAAGCTCTTGCCGCGGCGTTTTCCGCAGGATCGAACGGGCGATCATTTCAAACAGCGAGTCCCCTGTCACAGTACGTGAACGCACTTCGTTCATGATCTCGCTGGTCAGGCCCAGCGTTTGGCCCTGAATCAAATCCTGCACGTCCTCGGGATTCTCATCATGCAAATACTTCACATAGCGGTCCCCTAACGTCTGCACCAATTCGTCGATATCGTCGGGGTTCTGCTGCAAATAGACCAGATAATCCCTGGCCTGATCACGGATCAATCCCTGAATGCTCGGATCATCGGCAAAGGCGGCGACCACTTCATCGATGATGCCGGGCACGACATCCCAGGCCATCGCCCGGCCTGATTCCTCTTCCGTCCGGCCCAACTCGACCCATCGCTCTGTCGCCGTCCGCAATCGCCATTGATACCGGTTGATGCGGGCTCGCAACGGGGCAAAAGCCCAACTGTTGTAGAGCGGGCGCGCCACGGATGCGCTTCGGCGACCCATCCGCGCCGATGTATCGGCGACGCGCATCACGCCGCGCCCGACCGTTTCCGGGGCTTCAAGCAGCATGCCGATCAATGCAAACCGGAACCGTTCCATGGCGGTTTCGTCTTTGGATGGCGCAATCGCGTTGTTGCCGGTCTCTGCGTTCG
>JAGFJG010000118.1 GCA_024102915.1 Caldilineales bacterium | reverse complement strand
TGTTCATCGGCACGTCCGCTATCTTTTTCCTGATCCTATACTGGCTCAAAGTCCCATTCTATTGGCCGGCCGGGCTTTTCGACGCCAACGCTCTGATGGGCATCCTCTTGCCGGTCCTAATCCTTGTGCCGGTCGGCGTCTGGCTGGGCCGCTGGCTGGCGAGCAAGCTCAACAAGCAGGCATTCGATTTACTGATCATCGCCCTACTGTTCCTCACCAGCCTGTTGCTCATCTTCCAGGCGCTGTCAGCCTGACCGGTCATGACAAAATCGATTGTTTTGGCGGGCGCTCTCGATACAAAGTGGGCTGACTACGCATTTGTGCGAGACCTGATCCAGGCGCGGGGGCTCGATACGCTGCTCATCGATTTCGGCATCCTGGGCGATCCGCCTTTTCCAGCCGATGTCACGAACGCTGAGGTCGCCAAAGCAGGCGGATCGAGTATCGATGAATTGCGGCGGAAAGCCGACAAGACCCAATCCATGCGCACCATGTCGGCGGGATTGGCGGTCGTGCTATCCCGGCTGTTCGAGCAAGGCAGGCTGGATGGGGTGATGGCGATGGGCGGGGGCGGCGGCACTTCGATTGCCTGCGCCGGCATGCGGGCGTTGCCGTTTGGCGTGCCCAAGCTCATGGTCACGACGGTGGGGGCGGGCGATGTCTCGCAGTATGTCGGTACGAAAGATATCGTCATGATGCCCGCTGTCGTCGATGTGGCCGGGGTCAATCGCATCAGCCGCCGGGTCTACGCCAATGCCGCCGGCGCGATGACGGGCATGGTCAACATGAAAGCAACCGATTCGGGCATGGAAAAGCCCGTGATCAGCGCCAGCATGTTTGGCAACACGACTCCCTGCATCACCCATGCGCAGCGGCTTTTGGAAGCGCAGGGCTACGAAGTCCTGGTCTTCCATGCCACGGGCGCCGGGGGAAGGACGATGGAATCGCTCATCGCCGATGGGTTCGTGGCCGCTAATCTGGATTTGACGACGACCGAGCTAGCCGATGAGGTCTGCGGCGGCGTGTTCAGCGCTGGCCCTGACCGTCTGTTGGCCTCGGCCCGCCGTGGCATCCCCACCGTGTTGTCCCCGGGCTGTGTCGATATGGCTAACTTCTGGGCTCCCGACACCCTGCCCGCACACTATCGCCAGCGAAAGCTGTATGAATGGAATCCCAATGTCACGTTGATGCGTACGAATGCAGAAGAGAACCGGCGTATCGGCGGGATGATCGCCGCCGCCGCCAATGCCTCGACCGGCCCCGTGGCGATTCTGTTGCCGCTGCAAGGCGTCTCGCAGTTGGACAGCCCCGGCGGTGCGTTCTGGGACCCGGCAGCGGATGCCGCCTGTTTCGACGCCATTCGCCACAACATCAGGCCCGGCATCGACCTGATTGAAATCGACGCCAATATCAACGACCCCATCCTCGCCGAAACGGCGGTCGAACTGATCCTGGCGATGATACCTGCGAACTGAGGACAGAAGTCGGAGGTCGGAAGTCTCAGGGGCTTCCAATCACTGTGCATCTGCTTACCGCTTACTGACCACTGATACTGAACACCCAATAACAAATATCCAGCTCCCACAGGAGAGCGCCCCATGGCACGTATCAAACGCAAAGAAATTCTCAAACGCCTGCAAGCGCAGATAGACGCCGGACGGCCAATCGTCGGCTGCGGCGCGGGCACGGGCATCTCCGCCAAATTCGCCGAAGCCGGGGGCGCCGACCTGCTCATCATCTACAATTCGGGGCGGTTTCGGATGGCGGGGCGAGGTTCGATGGCCGGGCTGTTGCCCTTCGGCGACGCCAATGCCATCGTCGTGGAGATGGGGGCGGAGGTGCTGCCGGTCGTCAAACACACGCCGGTACTGGCGGGCGTCTGCGGCACCGACCCTTTCCGGCAAATGCCGATTTTTCTGAAAGAACTCAAGCGCCAGGGTTTTTCCGGCGTGCAGAATTTCCCCACCGTCGGCCTGTACGAAGGCCGCATGCGCGCCAACATCGAAGCTACCGGCATGGGCTATGACAAGGAGGTGGAGCTGGTCGCCCTGGCCCGGAAGATGAAGCTATTCACCTCGCCATATGCCTTCAATCCGGACGAAGCGAGGGCGATGGTCGAGGCCGGGTGCGACCTGCTGGTGGCGCATGTTGGCCTGACCACCGCTGGCAGCATCGGCGCCGCACACGCATTCAGCCTGGACGAAGCCTGCGATCAGGTGATGGCGATGGCGGAGGCGGCGTGGTCGGTGCGACCGCAGCAATGGGTGATCTGCCATGGCGGCCCCTTCGATGAGCCGGAAAATGTCGGCGTGGCGTTGCAAAAAATGCCGGGCATCGTCGGCTTTTACGGCGCGTCCAGCGTGGAGCGGCTGCCCACCGAGCGCGCCATTCAGGCTCAGGTCGAAGCCTTCAAGTCGTTGGGTCACACGGCATAATTCACGATATGATGGCGATTGCGATACAATTCACCCAGAAAATCTTCCCAACCTGACTCACAACGAGGATTGAAATGACGACCAAATCCGATTTCACACCTGAGGAATGGGAATCGCTGCTTGAAGCGCCGATGACCGTCACCATTTATATTTCGGCTGCAAGCCCCAGCGTTTTCGGTTCCGTCAAAGAGGCCTATTCAACGGCCAAAGCAATCGCCGCAGAAGCCAAGAAACCCGATACCACCGAACTTTTGCGCCATATGCTGGCCGAATTCGCAAACAAAGAAACGGCCAAGCAAGCGCAGCCGCATTTCAGCTCCAAAGACCCTGCCACCATGAAAGCGGAATCGCAGGCAAATCTGAACGCCGTGGTGCAGCTTCTGCATGACAAGGCCACACCGGAAGAAGTGACTGAGATTACCGGCTGGCTGTATGAGGTCGCCGAAAATACCGCCAATGCGTCCAAAGAGGGTGGATTCCTGGGCATCGGCGCTGTGCGCGTCAGCGATGCCGAGCGTCAGGCGCTCAGCGAATTGGCAGGCATCCTCGGCGTCGAAGAAACCCCCGCCGAATGACCTCACCCAACCACTGAAAACGAAGACCCCCAGAGATGATCCGGGGGTCTTTCATTTGAACCGCAAATTTCGCAGATTCTTCCGCCTTCATCTGCGCCATCTGCGAAATCTGCGGTTTTTTCTTCCGAGTTGAGTGTGGCTATGTTTTAGAACGCTTTCCGATAAGCGTAGGTGCGGCGATAGCCGTAGTCGGTGCTGAAACTGCCGAACAGTTTTTTCCCCGCCTGCATCAGCGGATAACGTCCCACCGAGCGCAGCCCCCGTCGGGCAATCTGGCTGGGGCTGTACGTCTTGCGGCAAAGCCAATCGTAAGCCGCTCGCATCTCCTCCACCGTCATGTTCTTGGGGACGAAGGTGAGGTGGGCGGTGTCATAATAACGCCAGGGCATGTCCAATAATCGGCCTTCAGACTGCACCAGTTCTCGGAAAGGCGTGCCGGGGAAGGGCGTGAGAATCGTGGTGCTGACGCTGTCCAATTCACTTTGGCGGATGAAGTCCCACATCGCCTGAAATGTAGCGGGCGTGTCCTCGTCGAATCCCATCACGAAAAGGCCGACAACACCAACGCCGGAATTGCGGATTGCCCGGATCGCATCGCTGGTGGCGGGAGCGAGCCCCTGAGATTTGCCGCCCAATTCCCGGCGATTGGAAGGGTTCACGCTCTCGAAACCGATGAAATGTTTGTCGAGATGCGCTTCCCGGCTCAGTTCCAGCAATTCAGGGTATTTGGCGATGCTCATCTCCGACTGGCAGGTCCAGCCCACAAGGTCGAGCTTGCGCAAAGCCTCAAACAGTTCAACGCAATAATCGGGGTCGGTGGTAAAGTTCAGGCCGAAGTTGTCGTCGGTCAGGAAGAATCGCTTGATGCCGCGGCGCTGAATCTCATCGACTACCTCGTCCACCGGGCGCAGACGCATCCGCCGCCCGCTGACCCGGATGGCCGTGCAGAACGAGCAATTGCGCGGGCAGCCGCGCGTGATTTCCAGATAGGGCGTCCAATAGTTGTTCTTCTCATCCACCATCTTAATTACCCGATCAGTGATGGTGGCTATGCCGTGCAAATCCGCCCACTCTTCATCCCGATAGACGGGTTTCATTCCTTTAATGCCTTCACTGGCGTAATCCTGAATCAATTGCTGCCAGGTGAAATATCCCTCCCCAATCATCGTGCTGTGGGCGAACGTCTCGACGTGTTCGGGCATCAGCGTGGCATGAACGCCGCCGACGACAACGCCAGCTTTTTGCGCCATCGCCCTGGCGGCGATCTTCTCCGCCCGTTCGATGGTGACCGTCATCGAAGTCACGCCCACCAGATCGCCCTCGCCCAATGTGTCCATGGGTAATTCCATGACGTTCTCATCCCAAATCTCGACCGGGACTTCTTCCGGCACGAGCGAGGCCAGACGCATGAGGGTGTAGGGTGATCCAGGCGCTTTGCCGAAGATTCGGCCATCCCGCTTGGGCTGAATTAAGACGACACGTCGCATGATAACTCCATGTGATGCTTCGGTGAGATCGGAACAATTCCGAATTGCCGCACGCGCAATGATGAGGGCGAGCAGCAACTGGAGACAATACCACAATCTGGTCAGGGGAGCAATTTATCTAAAGTTTGTTAGAAAAATCCTCGCCAGACACAGCGCTAACCTCGACTCTGCCATCCGCTTCGATACGTATGTACATGCCTGTTTTCAGGCTGGCGAAGGCGTCGGCGGGGATGGCGACCAGCGGCAGGGTGACTCCATACATCTCGCTGGCGACGATGATGGCCAGGGCGAAGAAGGTGTCGTCGCCGGTGGTGAGAATGGCGGCGGGGGCAGTGCCGGACCGAATCGCTTCGAGCAGGACGGCGGCGGTAGTGGATGACCCCCGGCTGAACGGCAGCGCCAGGATGCGTCCAGCTGCAATTTGGCTGGAGAGCGGGTGGCGGCGGTCGGTGATCTCGCCCGTGCGATGGTCGTAGCCGCCCCAGAACGAAAGGGGTTCGTCCGAAACCAGCGCCAAACCTTCGGCGTTGCCTCCCACGACAGCGCGCCCCTGAATCATCCCCGCCATAGACTCTCGTCCCGCACGATCCGGCCCAATTCCGCCGAGCGCACGCAATCTTCCAGGCTGCCGAATGTGATCTGGGTGTTCAGCAAGCCGGGCGCATAATAGGCGTATTTGGCCGAATTCGTCATCAGAGTGCGGATGTGCGGCGGCAGCATGGGTGTAGCCAGGATGCAGGTATCGACCGTGACTTTGCCGCCGAATGATTCGAGTTCAGCCAGATACCCGGCCTGCTCAGCCAGCATGACCATCGCCCGACTGGAAGTGACGAGAAATTCCACGTTGGGATGGCGCGTACGCCCATACAGTAACGGCGCAAGCTGACGAAATTCAGCCAGGGAAAAATGCGGACTGCCGAGCACGACCATATCCAGGCCGGTTCCTTCGGCGCTGGTCAATTCGGCGCGGGCGGCTCTCAGTTGGGACAGAGTGATTTCCACAACCCGTTGCGGCTGGCGGCCATGAAAGGCGGTATCCATCGTCGGCGCTTCCGGCGTCACCCCGACGATATGGAACAGGGCCACTGCGCCGGATGAGGCGGCCGCTGCGCCAAGCGCCTTCAACTGGTCTTCGGTTGGGGTCGCCCCTAAGCCATCGACGACAGGGATGCGTTCCTGAGCGATTTTGCCGAGCAGATGGCCGAGCACAGGATAGAAGGAATCGTCTGCCTGCAATTTGGGTGGGACATCGACCAGTCGGAAAAGGATGTCGCCCGCCCGGTTTCGTTCCAGATGAAGCCCGGCGGCGGGAGCACGGCCAGTGATGGCGCAGCAAATGTCCAGCAAATCGGGATAGCGCTCGGTGCGAGCGCCGATCACCGAATTGGCGAAGACGATGGCGTTGGATTCGCCCCAGGCAATCTGCTGCCCGAACGCCGGTTTCAGTTCCGTCTGGTAGGGCGCGCATGTCCAGGTGGGGACAGCGCCCATGCTCTGGTAAGCGACCATCTGGCGATACGCTTTCGACGCCCACTCGGCCGGGACGCTCCACTCCTGCCAGTGCCGCTCGTCCAGCCCGCTGACATTAAGCGTGGTGGGCACGGCCACGCGCGCACCCAACTCGGCCAGACGCTCGGCATATTCCAGCCCGGCATCCCCGATATAAATCGTGCTATCGATATGTGCGCCGCTTATGTCAAGCAGCTCTTCAGCGCCGTAGATGACAGCCATACGCGAAAGGATCGACATCGCCATCTGTGCGGCAGGGCCGTGCTCGCCCGTCAGCATCGCCTCATCTCGGGCGTTAAGTTTGAGATTCACGCCGTCGAGTCAGCCAGAACGCATCCAATCACCTCGGCGTCGTGCGTCATTTTCAGGCTCTCGCCCGGCTGTAAGACCAGGAAGTCGTCTTGCCAATCGGCATTGAGCAATCGCCGCACCAGTACCAGATCACCCGCCACTCGCTCGAAAACCCAACCCCGACGATCGGCGTCGTCCCGCGCTTTCCGCTCGATCCGGCCGCCATCGCCAATGCCCATATCGACGAACGCCGCCCGCTGGTAATGCGACTGCCACGCGCCCATCACTTCCATCAGATAATCGGCGTTCTCCACGCCATATTTTTCCACATACTCTTCATAGACGGAGGCTCCGGTATCCATGCTCGCGCCCAGGCTGGCGCCCGAACCATCGTCCCGCTCCATGTAGTCGAGCGCATACCAATAGGTGCCGGGATAACGCTCGAATTCCTGGCCGTACCGCTCCCGACTGCCCAGGAAAATCGTTATGCAATCGTGCGCTCTCGGCACAATCACCGGGACGTCAGCCGCACGCAGTCCCGCCGTGGCCTGCCCGCACAGCCCATAAGCCATGACGACGGCGTCATAGCCTTGCCCGGCGGCGGCATCGATGCGCTCCTGCAAGGTGGCGCGCAGGATTTTAGGTGTGTTGTGCAAGCCCCGCTTGAACAATTCGATATCGACAATGTGCGGGGATTGGGCGGCGCAAAGATAGATGGGGCGAGCGAGGACGTCGCAGGCCAGGCATTTGAGGTGCATGGTGGTCGGATTGCAGGTGGCAGGTGGCAGGTGGCAGGTGGCAGGTGGCAGGTGGCAGCACCGATTTTAAAGCTTCTACGAGACTGGCGCAATTCGTGCATGCTTGCCGGTTTACGGGTAGACTAGAGAGACGCCATTCCAAACATCGACAATCACGTAAAGGCTATCTTAATGACCATCGCACTCGGCATCGACACCGGCGGAACCTACACCGACGCCATCCTGCTCGACCAGGAATCCGACCGCATCCTGGCCAGCGCCAAGGCCCTGACCACCTATCGAGACCTCTCCATCGGCATCATCAAGGCGATCACGGCGGTCTTCGCCGACGAGACGCACGCCTGCCAGCCTGAGCAGGTCAATCTGGTCTCGCTTTCCACCACGCTTGCCACCAATGCCATGGTGGAAGACCACGGCAGCCGGATCTGCCTGATTCTGGTGGGATACGACCGGTCGCTCATCGAGCGCTTCGGCTTCCAAAAAGAACTTGCCACGACCGATGTGGTGTATGTGCAGGGCGGTCACGACGGCCTGGGCGAGGAGCAGGCCGAGTTGGATGAATATGCCATCCGAGAGGCGGTTGCGGCACGCGCACACGATGTCGAAGCATTCGCCGTCTCGGGCTATTTCGGCGTGCGCAATCCCAGCCACGAAATCCGGGCGAAGGCGGTCATCGAAGCGGCATGCCTGGGAGCGCTGGGCCGCCACTTGCCCATCACCTGCGGCCATGACCTCACTTCTCAGCTTGATTCCGTGCGCCGGGCTACCACCACCGCTCTCAACGCCCGCCTGATTCCCCTGCTGCGGGAACTCATTGCCACCGTGCAGACAGCACTGACGGGATTCGGCATCAACGCCCCCTTGATGGTCGTCAAGGGCGATGGCTCGCTCGTGCAGTCGCAGTGGGCGTTGGAACGCCCGATCGAGACGATCCTTTCGGGGCCAGCGGCCAGCGCTGTAGGAGCCTGGCATCTGGCCGGGCGGGAAGACGCCTGGGTGGTGGATGTGGGTGGGACCACCACCGACATCGTCGGTCTGCGGGAGGGGCGTCCCCGGGTGTTGGCGACCGGGGCGACCATTGGCCGCTGGCGCACTATGGTCGAAGCGGTCGATGTGCATACCGTCGGCCTGGGCGGAGACAGTGAAATCAGCCTGAAACCGGGAGCCAGAGGCGTCGACGCCCTTATAATCGGCCCACGTCGGGTCGTTCCCCTGTCCCTGGCAGCCAGCATGCACCCCGAAATGCTGGATGAACTGTGGAAACATGCCCAGCATCCGACCGAGGTGCGGGGGGCGGGACGATTCCTGCTGGCCGGGAGACCGGTGCAGCGCCAGCTTCCGCCGATGGCCCAGCAAATCGTGGACATGGTGACCGCCGGCCCGGTTTCGTTCGACACCCTGGTGACATCGGGCATCGCCTATCATATCGCCAGGCTCGACGCCTTGTTGGCCGAGCGCGTCATCCTGCCTTGTGGGTTTACGCCCACGGACGCCCTGCACGCGCTCAGAAACCTCGAACTGTGGGATGTCGAAGCCGCCGAATATGGCGCAAACATCATCGCCTCGCGCCTGGCGATGGAGCCGCAAGAGTTGAGTGAGCACGTCATCGCCGGCGTTTCAGAGCGGGTGGCGATTGCCCTTGCCAGCAAAGCCATGGCCGATCACGGCGTCGTGCCGGATTGGGCGGGCGATGAAACTGCTCGCAAGATGCTGGCCTGGGCGCTCGACGGCGATCAGCAGCGTGAGCTAAGTATTCAATTCACCCTGCGGCGACCGATCGTGGCGATTGGCGTGCCGGTCGAAGCGTATCTGCCTCGAACGGCGGCGGCGCTGAACACCGTCCTCGCCATTCCCGAACATACGGCTGTCGCCAATGCCGTGGGAGCAGTCGTCGGCAGCGTCATGCAACGGCGCAATGTGATCATCCGCCCGCTTTTGGATGACTCGAAGGCGGCGTGCCGGGTGCACCTTCCTCACGGCGTCGAAGATTTTGGCAGTGTGGCGGCAGGTGTGGCGCGGGCGCGAGAGGTGATGGAGCCGCTGATGCTTGGGCTGGCCGCACAGGCCGGGGCGACGCAGGCCAGCGTGAAGATGGCACGCGAGGATTTCACGATTCCGGTGGCGGAATCGTGGGGCGATGAATTGTGGATCGAAACGGTGCTGACGTTTTCGGCTGGAGGCAGGCCCAGGCTGGGCTAGTGGATGTGCAGGGCGACCTCACAAAGCCACAGCATGTAGCGGATTATCCTCGCCCAGTTGCGCATACTTGCAGCGCTCTTTCATGCTGCAATAATCACAGTGCGTCATTCCCGGAATCCCCATCGGCTGCGGACCAATCCCGACCGCCATCGAGATGGATTTGAGGGGGTACATGACCATGCCGGGGCTGAGCCGCACGCCAATCTGCGATGCATCCAGTAATTTGAAAATCTGTTCCTGGTCCGAAACCGACCATTCGGATTCGCCCGGCGAAAGCACTGTACTGCTGTGCCAACCTCGCTCCTGTTGTTCGGTCTCAAACTTCCGGCAAAGCTGTTGTCGTACCTGATCCACCGCCCAAATCGCCAGCTCCTCCAACACCAACATCGTAAAACGCTGCCCATCCGCCTGCAAGGCCTTGATTCGCTCGTCAGCCTTCGACCCCACCGTACACACGGCCAAAATCACCTGCTCCGCCCCACCCATCACCTCGACCAGCGGCCCGCCGCCCAGCCGCACCCGACCTTCCAACTCGACCTGGCTGTGCAGGAAACGTCTGACGGGGAATGAGTCCCAACAGGCCGCTGGCGCCACGATTTCAGGCGCTTCGGCCATCGCTTGCTCAAATTGAGAGCGCACGCCTGGGCGATCCAGCAAACGAGCGAAGCCCTCGCCGTGAAAATCGATATAGGATTGCTCGTCGAAGATAAGAGGAAAATCAGTCTGGATATGCATGAATCTTCTCGCTAGTTTCGGTAGGGATTAAGCCGACAATTTCGAGCGAACAGGCGGTTGAACCGGGGATGGCGGGCGAGTTCCATGTATTCGATACGGGCCAGCAATTCCTTGGCTTCCGCTCGCCTGGATGCTGAGAGCAAGGCTCGCCGTGCACCCACACCGGCGGCGTTGCCTACCTGCACGAAACGGTCGAGCGGCAAGGAGGGGAACATGCCGATTGCCAGCGAATTGGGCACGTCGATATAGCTGCCAAAAGCCCCAGCGATGATGAACACCTCGACTTCATGTAAATCTACGCCCTTGTCGGCCAGGAGAAGCTGGATGCCGGTCTGAATCGAAGACTTCGCCAACTGGATTTCGCGCACATCGTCCTGGGTGACGGTGATGGCGCGACGTTCGCCGTTCTTCTCGGCCAGCAAGAATTCCCGTTCCCCATACATGATGCGGACATTGGGATGCACATGTTCGCCGATGCGACCGCTCTCGGCCACCACGCCTGCGAGTTGCATCTGGGCGATGGCATCGACAATGCCCGACCCGCAAATGCCCAACGGCGGCGCTTGCTCGATCGTCTCGAACTCCACCCGGTCGGCACTGATCCGCACGCGCTCAATCGCCCCGGCTTTGGCGCGTGTCCCATCCTTGATTTGGTACCCCTCGAAGGCTGGGCCAGACGCGCAAGAAACACAGGTTATCTCGCCGTCCGCCGTCGTCAGTGAAATCTCGGTGTTCGTACCTATATCGAGGGCGATGGCGGTTTTGCCCTGCCAGCGCTCATTGGTGGCCAACAGCATGGCAATGTGATCGGAGCCAACAAATCCGGCGATGTTGGGCGGGAAATGCACATATGCCCCCGCAGCCAGTTTGAGACCGACGTCGCGAGCCTTCACGTCCAATGCTTTGCTAATAGCGGGCACAAATGGGGCCAGAGCGAGTTGCGGCAGCGGCAATCCGAGCAGCAAGTGATGCATGGCCGTATTGCCCACGATCACTGCATCGAGAATATCCATGTGATCGACGCCTGCCTTACGGCAAAGATCGGCGGTAAGCTGATTCAGCCCGTCCACCACCGCTCGTCGCAGCGTCCGCTCCGCTTCCGGCGATTTCATGGCGTAATTGATGCGGCTGATGATGTCCTCGCCGAAATTAATCTGCGGGTTCATCAAGCCTTGCTTCGCCAGCACCTCCCCGCTTTGTAGGTCGGCAACATAACCGGCAATCCCGGTCGAGCCCAAGTCGATAGCGAGACCGACATCACGACTCCCTGCCGGCCGTATCGCCACAATTTCATCGAACTGTGAGTGCAGTGAAACCCGGCAACGCCAATCCCACCGGCGCAGGTCGTGGGATAATGGCCGCAATGTTTCCAGATCGATATGCAATCCGCCGCCGTGCTGTTCCGCCGCCAGCGCCATAACACTGTCAGCGTCGGCCAGGGGATGGCTGAGAGAAGGCTGGGGGACGTCGAGATCGAGGCTGAGAACCGGCGGGTCGAGTGCAAAGGCCGCATCGTCGCCCTCCACTTGCGTGCGCATGGGCGTGCTCAGCGATTCGGGCGGGATGCCGATTTTGCAGTCGCTTTCGGGATAGGTCATACAGGCCAGGCGATAGCCCGCCTCGATGTCTTCTGGATATATGAACGTCTCATCCGAATCGGACACGGGCGATACCGTCCCCGCCAGCACACGGATCTGGCAACTGCCACACACGCCCACGCCGCCGCAATCGCCGGTGAGATCGATGCCGAAGAGGCGCGCCGATTCGAGGATACTGTAATCCGCTGGAGCCAGTCCTCTGCGTCCCAGCGGCTCAAATTCAACCTGATAGTGCTCGGTCATGTACTGCCCAGCGTTAAAAATATCTATCCACAGATTAGCGCAGATTCATCATTTCCAATCTGTGTCATCTGCGAAATCTGTGGAGGGTTTTCTTTCTCGGTATCGAAAATGGAAGATGAGCCGCACCTTGCAGATACGGCTCACCCAGAATGGTAGCCAGAGAGCGCCGAAATTATGCGTAGCGTCCGTACTCGCGCGTGAAGTCGAACATGGCCTTCAGGTTTTCGGGTTTGGCTTCATCCAGCATCACAGCCGTGTCCATGATCAGGCCGCCGTCTTTGCCAGCGACGTCGATCGTCATCTTGCAATAGTCTTTCACGTCGTCCGGCGTACCGGCCACGAGCATGGAGTTGGGGACATTGCCCATCAGACACACGGTGCCGCCGAGCACATCATAGGCTTTCTTGACGTCGGTCGCCGACAGGTGATAGATCACCTTGCCGGGCGGGATATCGACGATGGTTTCCAGACGGCTCTCGATATCGGCTTCCCAGTAAACCAGGGGGATGACGCCCTTGTCAATCAGGGCCATCATGCCCTCACGCAGGAAGGGCCAGTAGAATTTCTTGAACTGGGCGTCGGACATAAAGTCACGCGTGGCCTTGTGCACCCATATCCAGCACAGCGGCATATCGGCCCCGGCGGCGCCGGCCCCGTATTCCACAAAGATTCGAGTGCTGACCTCAAGCGCATCCAGCAATGCTTCGGGCCGACGGCGAATGTCGCCCAGAATCTCGCGTGTGCCGCGCAACGTGTCGCCGATGATGTCAAACGGAGGCCAGTCAAAGGCGGCCCAGGCGATGGGGAAGCCCTTTTCTTTGATTTCCCCGATGTATTGGAAGATCGAACCCCACCATTCGTTGACCTTCGCGCCCGATTCAGCGGCCAGGCGCAAAGATTCGACCAGTTCCGGATCGGAGAAAGCGCCCATGCCGAACCAGCCCGACCACATCATGCGGCGCATGGTGGGGATTTTGGCGAAGCCGGTAAAAGCGCTGAACGCGCGGGGCATCCACTTGGTCATCATGAAATCAGAGGGGTCCTTGATGAATTCGGGATACTCATCGGCGGACATGTATTCAGCCTCCGAGAACTGATACATGACATTATCATCCAGGCCATTTCCCGGCCATTTCATGTAATTCATGCCCATCATGGCCATGGGTTTGGCCGGATAAGCCAACACCGGGCCGAAGTCCAAATCAGGCTGGAAATCGTCGAGGAACTTGTGGCAGGCGCGGCGAGCGGCTGCATAATCGTTCATCGCTTCGCCCAAAGTGACGCCGCCATAGTTGAAGGGAAATAGCTGATAGGGGCCGAATACGGGAACCTGATCCGGCGTCCGTAGCGCCACGACATCCAACACACGCTGGATGCGCTCGTTGTACAGTTGTTCAGGTGACTTATCCATTTCAGTTTACTCCTGTCCAGGTCTTGGCCAATTTCACTGCCGCAGCAGCATCAGCTCCGAAAGCGTCAGCGCCGATGTGCGAAGTGATCGCCTCATCCATGACAGCGCCGCCGATCATGATCTTGATATTGTCGCGCAGCCCGGCCTCCTTGATGGCCTCAACCGTCAAACGCATCTGCTCGAAGGCCAGTGTGAGAAAACCGCTCATGCCGACGACTTCAGGTTGGACTTCCTTGATTTTTTCGACGAACTTGGCAGGCGCCGCATCAACGCCGATATCATGAACCTTAAAATTATTGACATCCAACATGAAACTGACGATGTCTTTGCCAATATCATGAATATCGCCGCGCACTGTCCCCAAGACAACGTTGCCGAGGGGCTTCTCGTCCTCCGCCTGGGCGCCCTTCAGCAAAGGCTTGACCAATGCGCCGATGTCTTGCAGCATGTCGCCGGCAATAACCAGTTCGGGCAAGAAATACTCTTTCGCTTCATAGCGATCTCCGACAATCGCCATGCCATCACGGCATGCATCGAGCACGACTTGCGGGTCTTCACCCGCGTCGAGCATTTCCTGCGCCAACTGCAAGGCTTCCTCTTCTTGCATATTAGCGATGGCTTCGACAAGTTGTTCCTTCATTGCAAATCTCCTTTGATAATAACGGTGCATTTTCGGATGTATGAAAAATAATCCGAGACTGATTGCCTGCACAACAGCGCGAAGACAGGCTGGCGCGCGCAGCCAACCGTCGCGATTGTCTGGTGGCTGCATAGTGCAGTATAGCCTGTCGTCTGACACGCAGCCATGATATATGTCATATTTCCGGCATATTTTGGGCATTTCATACCATGAAAAAGATTTGACACCGGCCTCACGATCAAGTAAGCTAAAGTCCAATGTAATCGATATCATGGTATCGATTATTGTCATCGTCAATCATCTTCAGGACTCTGCCACTTGGCCACCATCAGCGACGTCGCTAAAAAAGCCGGGGTCTCGACCGTCACAGTCTCACGCGTTATCAATAACGCCAGCAACGTGAGCCCGCAGACGCGCGCCAGGGTGGAGCAGGCTATCGATGAGTTGGGATATGTGCCAAGCGGAGTCGCCCAAAGTCTGCGTTCGAAACGCACGCACAGCCTAGCCCTCATTGTGCCCGACATCCAGAATCAATTCTGGACGACAGTGGCGCGGGGCGTCGAGGATGCCGCCCAAAGCCGGGGGTATTCGATTTTCCTGTGCAATACTGACGAAAGCGCCGCCAAACAGCAGCGTTATCTGGAAGCCGTCATCAGCCAGCGGGTCGATGGCGTCGCAATCGCCCCCTATGATTCCGACGCCCAAAATCTGGGGATGCTTCGCCAGCGCAACATCCCCACCGTGGTCATCGATAGGTATCTCAGTGGTTGGGATGTGGACACAGTCACGGGTGATTCTATCTCTGGCAGTCGGGCAGTCGTCAAACACCTCATCGATTTGGGACATCGTCGCATCGCCATGTTGTCCGGCCCTATGAATACGTCCACCGCTGTCGACCGTGAGATTGGCTATCGTATCGCCCTGGCCGAGGCGAACATCCCCTATGATGCGGGCATTGTCAAATACGGCGAATTTCGCTCGATCTCCGGCGAAAGGCTCACCCATCAATTGCTGAACTCGCCCGAACGTCCTTCGGCGATCTTCGCCGCCAACAACGCTCTAGCGATGGGCGCCCTCGACGCATTCGACGCCCTGGGATTGCGCGTGCCCTACGATATCGCCCTCGTGTGCTTCGATGACTTGCCCAACACCTCGCGCCTCTTCCCCTTCCTGACGGTGGTGGTGCAACCCGCCTACGATATCGGCGCAAATGCCGCCCAACTTCTGCTCAGCCGCCTGGATTCAGACGTCGCGTTGCGGCCCCGGCGTGTGGTGCTGCCTACCCGTGTCATCATCCGCCATTCCTGTGGCAGTTCTCTCAACGACGAGTCCCGCTCGGTCCTGAGTCTGCCGTTGCGCAAAGAAGCGGAAGTCAAATCGCAACTCGTCAAACATCTAACGCCTGCGGAACTGCGGACCGCTTCGGTGAACGTCCCTGAGTATGGAGCAGCGTTGGTGCGGCGTTTACCCGGAATCTCCAACGAAGATAAATCGGACGCAAGCCGACTCCAGTCCGTATTCACGGGCGGTCAGCCTGATCGCATCCCCCATTTCGAACTTCAGGTGACCGGCCAGACGCTTGTGGAATATGTGCTTGGCAGAAAACTGTCAGCCGCATCCGAAAATGGCAGAGGGAGCGGAAATCCCGCAATCTCGCCTGCCGAGCATGTGGAGTTCGCCCAACGCCTGGGCATCGACGCCGTCCCCTGCCCCTTTTACTGGTATCCGAACAATGTCTACGGCGTCACCAGCCACGGACAACACCAATACATCGACGGCACAATCAAAGGTTGGGATGACCTGGAACGTCTGGAATCGCCGGCGCCGCTGGCTGACCAGCTCAATACGTTGGAGATGTACCTCCGGGCCGCCGAAGGAACCGGCGTGGGCGTGTTCGCATCCTTCGCCTCATTCTTCCAGAGCGCGTTGCGGGCGGTGGGGCTGGATGACGCCCTCTTCCTGCTCTACGATGACCAGGCTTTCCTCCTGCGCCTGATGGACATGATGCTCTCGCACCAGGAGCGAGTGATGCGGGCCGTTTGCGACCGTTTCGCCAACGACCTGACCTTCATCCTCATTCGCGACGAACTCGCCCACCAGACCGGGCCATTAGTCTCCCCGAAATTCCTGGAAGAGCACTACCTGCCCCGCATGGAACGCCTGCTAGCGCCAGCGAAGGCTTATGCCAAACCTCTGGTAATCCACACATCAGGCCAACTGCGAAACCTGCTGCCAATCCTCGTACGCCTGGGCTTTGATGCCGTCCATCCCGTCAGCCCTGAATCCAATGATATCGCCGAAATCCAGAAAGAATGGGGAGATCGCATCATTCTGACGGGCGGGTTCCCCACATCCCTGCTTTTGTACGGCACCGAGACTGTTGTGGAAGAAACCGTTGGCCGCTTATATGACACTTTCGGGAAAAATGGCCGGTATATCTTCAGCACATCGGGCGCACTGGACGAAGGCGTCCCGCCGCAACCCTACGAAGCGATGGTCAAGGTTTCGCATCGCCTCGCCACGTTGGGCATCGGGCAACCCGAATTGCATTTTTCCACAGCCAGCCCTGCTACAGTGATTGGCTAACTTTGCAGAGCACGTATCCGAATCTACCTGGAAATCGACAATGACACGCACAATGACTTCACGCCAACGAGTACTCACCGCCTTTGCGCACCAAGAGCCGGATCACACACCTTGCTGGCTAGGCGCTTCCCCTGAATGGAAGGCGCTGGCGCGTGGCTTTCTGGGCCTGTCCGACGACGAAGCGCTCTTGCGCTATCTGGGCGACGACTTCCGACGGGTATTCTCCCGATACGTCGGCCCACCCGAACGCAGCCCCGACAAAATGCTTTCCTCCACCGAAGCGACCTGGCGCTCGCCTTTCGACATCGAGCGGCATGGCTACGGTTATGGCATGCCGCTGAATTCGCCGTTGAAAGACGCGTCGCTGGCCGAGGTGCACGCCTATCCCTGGCCAAACCCTGACTGGATCGACGTCTCGCACATCAAAAATGACGCCGAGCAGTGGGACGGTGAATTCGCCATCCTCGGCGGCGAGTGGTCGCCCTTCTGGCACGACGCCATCGACCTGCTCGATTTCGATGGCCTGATCTACCAGATGTACGACAATCCCGACATCGTGCATGCGGTGATGAAGTACACGGCGGACTATTACCTGGAAGTCAGCCGCCGCATCTTCGAGGCGACGGGCGACGCCATCGATATTTTCTTCATCGGCAATGACCTCGGCGCCCAGACCGGCCCGTTGGTCAGCCCGCCCCTTTTTCGTGAATTCGTGCTGCCGCAATTGCAGCGCTTCGTCAAACTGGGGCACGCCTATGGAAAGCGGGTGGTCTTGCACACCGACGGCGCTATGCGCTTGCTGATCCCCGACCTGATCGGCATTGGCATGGACGGCATGCAATCCGTGCAGCCTTATGCCACCGGCATGGAACTCAGCGGGCTTAAGAGGGACTTTGGCAAAGATTTCACCTTTTTTGGCTGCATCGACACCCAGGCTTTGATCGAAACCACGCCCGCCGGGGCTCGCCAGCTCACGATTGACGTGCTGAACACGATGATGCCGGGCGGCGGTTTCATCGCATCGCCCAGCCATGATTATCTATTGCCCGAAACCCCCGTCGAAAACGTGATCATCATGTACGAGACGATCAAAGAATGCGGCAGTTATTCAGTATAGAGTGTGGTCAGTAATCGGTAGTCAGTGTTCAGTTATCGGTGTTTAACGCAGTGGACAATCTGATTACCGACTACCGATTACTGTTTACTGCTCACTGTCACCTCATCCACCATATCCCAATCAGTAAACATACCCCGAAAGGAGCGAAAAAAATGCATCGTCACGGCCAAGTGATTGGAGTCGGTCAGGAACAACTCGACAGCTACATCGCATATCATGCTGCGGTCTGGCCCGAAATCCTGGACATGATCCAGCAATGCAATATCCAGAACTATTCCATTTATTACAAAGATGTCAACGGCATCCCCCTGCTTTTCGCCTATTTCGAATACGTCGGCGACGACTTTGCCGCCGACATGGCGAAAATGGCCGCCGACCCCAAAACCCAGGAGTGGTGGGACATCATGATGCCCATGCAGCGCCCGGTCGAGACCAGAGCCGAGGGTGAATGGTGGGCGGAGATGGAAGAAGTTTTTCACATGGATTAACAAACAAGGATCAATGATTAAGAATTCAGCCTCGCTACGAACTATTCTCAATCATCGATCATCAGTCATTAATTTTGAGGACAAAAATGAACCGCACACCAAATGCTCTCGCTAAGATAACTCGCATGAACAAGGCCCTCCGGCATGAAGAGGGCGACCAGGTGCCGATCAGCGATTTCTTCTGGGGCAGCTTCATTGAGCGCTGGCGTCAGGAATTAGGTCTGGCGGCGGATGCCAGCCCTTACAAATACTACGACCTCGACTGGCAGGTGACGATCCCCAACCTGGACCCGCATATCAAGCCTTTCGAGACCATCAAAGAGACCGACGAAGAGGTCATCGTCCGTACCGGCTTCGAAGCGATCCTGCGCAAGAAATTCCACGATCCGATGCCCGAATTCATCGGGTTCGACACCGATACCATCGAGAAAGCGATGGCGTTCGAGTTCGATGACCCGTGGGATGAACGCCGGTTCTTCGCCGCCGGTGACAACCAGATCGCCGGTGTGGGCGACGGTTTTCAGCGCAACAGCCCGCCCTGGATCGAGACGGTAAAATCGATCCGGCCAGACTTCGCCGTCTATGGCAGCATCTGCGAAGCCAACGAATACATGACTCGCATCATCGGCCCAGAAAACAACATGTTGTGGTCGGCGCTGTATCCGGAAGAGCACGGGCAGTTTATCGAGCGCACCATGCAATTCGCCATCGAAATCCTCAAGGCGCAGATCGAAGCCGCCGACGGTTTGCTCGACGGCATGGTCATCTGGGGCGATATCGCCTACAAGAAGGATCTATTCTTCTCGCCGGACTGGTGGCGGGCGCATTACAAGCCCTACCTGATCGAAATGGTCAATGTCTGCCACGCCAACAATCTGCCCGTCATTTATCACGGCTGCGGCAATGTGAAGCGCTTGTTGCCCGACTTCATCGAGACCGGCATCGACGCCTACAATCCGCTCGAAGCCAAGGCCGGGCTGGATGTGGTGGAACTTCGGCGGCAATACGGCCATCAGCTCGGATTCTGCGGCAATATGGATGTGATGGAATGGGCCGACAGCGAGGAAGAGCAACTCAAAGCGATCACCCTGCGCAAGCTGAATGCGGCCAAAGGCGGCGGACTCATCTTCCAATCCGACCATTCCGTGCCGAGCAGCGTATCCGGCGCGAACTATGACTATGTCGTGAAGCTGGTCAGAGAGCATGGCCAGTATCCGTTGCGACTTGGCGAGTATGACCTGGCAGACCTGAACTAAGTCGTAGTCCCAATGCTAACGGAAGTTTATTACTCTACGATAGACGATTGAACATAGTTTGCTATCGCCCATCGTCAGCGGTCTATCGTCAACCGTGACAAAAACAGCAGTTTCAAAGTGATGTCACTATCGTCAACCCGCAATCACTTCACAATGATTTCATTGCCAAGGCTCATGGAGGCGCCCATTCCCGAACTCAGACTTCAATTACAAATCGTAATCACCACAACTCACCATTCTCTCAATGAGGAGAAGTCCGAACATGAAACGACGTAACACATTCTTTCTGCTTATCGCCATCCTGATCACGATGGCTCTCGTGCTGGCTGCCTGTGGCGGCGGTGATGAACCCACCCCAGCCCCAGCCCCCACCGAAGCGCCAGCCGCAACCGAGGCCCCCGCAGCCACCGAAGCCCCTGCCGCAGCGCAACCATCCGGCGAACCCATGATGGGGCCAGATGGCCGCGCCTCCTATGCCGGTCTTGACAAAGACCTGAGCGGCATCACCATCCGTATGGCCAACATCGGCGGTCAGCCTTACGAAGCCATGTACGATTCCATCAAAGTCTTCGAAGAGGCCACCGGCGCCAAAGTCGAGATCGTCTTCCTGGGTGACGGCTTCGAGATCGACCGCTATCTCAAGACGAACTACGCCGCTAACACCGTCGATTTCGATGTAGCCTGGAATCACACCAGCTTCATGAGCCAGTACTCCAACTTCACCGAAGACCTGAATAACTGGTTCACGCCGGAAGAACTGGCGGCCTTCAGCCCGGCCATCATCAAAGCTGCCACCATCGACGGCAAACTTCAGCTCATTCCTCGCCATGCCGACATCAGCGGTCTGCACTATCGCACCGACCTGTTCGGTGACGCCGACCTGCAGGCGAAGTTCGAGGCGGCCTATGGCTATCCGCTCGCCCCGCCCGCAACCCTTGAGCAGATGTACGACATGTCCGAATTCTTCGTGGGCGAAGGCGCAGTCCCCTATGGCACTGTGTTCGCCGGTAAGGAAGAAGCCCTGGCTGGTCGTTTCTACGAAGTGCTGGTTTCCAATGGCGGCAACTACTTCGATGAGAACTTCACGCCCATCTTCAATAGCGAAGCGGGCGTGATGTCGGCGCAGTGGATGAAGGACCTGTACGACAACGGCCTGATCCCGCCCGACACCACCAACTATCTGTGGCCGGAAGTGGCGCAGGCGTTCTGCGACGGCAACATCGCCTTCTATCTGGAATGGTACGGCTGGTACAGCTATTTCCAGGATCCCGACAGTTGTAAAGTCGCAGGCAAGTTCGACATCACCCGTGGTCCCACGGGCGCCATCGACAAGCACACCGGTTGGGCTGGCGCTCATGCCTTCTCCATTCCTGCCGCCGCTCAGAACAAAGAAGCCGCCGCTCAGTTGATCAAATTCCTCTCCTCGCAAGAAGTCGCATACGGCGAGGGCAAGCTCGGTTTGCTGCCCGTGCGCGATGACGTGTGGAGCCTGATCATCGAGGACGCCGCCAAGTCTGACGTGCCGCTGGACAAGAAACGTTTGGAAGTGGCGCAGACGCAGATCGCCAACGACTTCTACACCCCGCCCCTCTTCGCCGACTGGATTTCCTTCACCAACCTCTGGTATCCCATCTTGCAGAGCATCATCCTCGGTGATGTGTCCGTGGAAGATGGCCTGAATCAGGCCGTGCAGGACACCGCCGCCATGATGGTGGACTTTGGCTACTATGATGCAGGCGCCGTACAACAGCGTATGGAAAACCCCGATATCGGCGCAGGAGCCGGGGCCATGACCGACCTGGGCGAGCCGCAATACGCCGGGCTGGACAAGGACCTTTCCGGTCAGACCATCCGCATGGCTAACATCGGCGGTCAGCCTTACGAAGCCATGTACGATTCCATCAAGAAATTCGAGGAAGAGACCGGCGCCAAAGTCGAGATCGTCTTCCTGGGCGATGGCTTCGAGATCGACCGTTATCTCAAGACCAACTATGCCGCCGACACCGTCGACTTCGATGTGGCCTGGAATCACACCAGTTTCATGAGCCAGTACACCAACTTCGTCGAAGACCTCAACCAGTACTTCACTCCCGAAGAACTGGCAGTCTTCAGCCCGGCCATCATCAATGCAGCCACCATCGACGGCGCATTGCAGCTCATCCCTCGCCACGCCGACATCAGCGGCATGCACTACCGCACCGACCTGTTCGAGGACGCCGACCTGCAGGCGAAATTCGAGGCGGCCTATGGCTATCCCCTCGCCCCGCCTACAACCCTTGAGCAGATGTACGACATGGCCGAGTTCTTCGTGGGCGAAGGCGTCGTGGCCTACGGCACCGAGTTCGCCGGTAAGGAAGAGGCCCTGGCCGGACGCTACTACGAAGTCCTGGTCGCCAACGGCGGCAATTATTTCGACGAGAACTTCGAACCCATCTTCAATGACGAAGCCGGTGTGATGTCGGCGCAGTGGATGAAGGACCTGTACGACAACGGTCTGATCCCGCCCGACACCACCAACTTCCTCTGGCCCGAAGTGGCGCAGAACTTCTGCGACGGCAACATCGCCTTTTACCTGGAATGGTACGGCTGGTACAGCTATTTCCAGGACCCCGACAGTTGTAAAGTCGCTGGCAAGTTCGGCATCGTCCGTGGCCCGGTCGGCGCTGGCGATATCCACACCGGTTGGGCCGGCGCGCACGCCTTCTCGATCCCCAAGGCCGCAGCCAACAAAGAGGGAGCCGCCCAGTTAATCAAGTTCCTCTCTTCGGAAGCAGTCGCCTATGACGAGTCGAAACTGGGCCTGTTGGCCGTCCGTGACGATGTGTGGGCCCGCGTGATCGCTGATGCCGCCGAGTCAGATGTGCCGTTGGACAAGATCCGGCTGGAAGTGGCGCAAACGCAGATCGCAGAAGACTTCTTCACCCCGCCCCTCTTCGCCGACTGGATCTCCTTCACCAATCTCTGGTATCCCGCCCTGCAAAGCATCATCCTTGGTGATGTCTCGGTGGAAGATGGCCTCAACCAGGCTGTCGAGGACACCCGAGAAATGCTGACGGACTTCGGCTACTACTAAACCATCCACCCCTTTCGGGAGCGCCCGGCGATGTCGGGCGCTCCCGCCCACTGGAGCTTCCGCATGGCTTCAACTGAACACACAACAGCCGCTGCCGCTGCCGCCAAAGTGACCGGGAAGGACGAAGAATCAAGCAGCTTTTATCGTAATCAAGGCATCTTCCCCTTCCTGCTGATTGCGCCGAGCCTGATCGTCATCGCTATGGTGATCCTTTATCCAGTCATCTACTCAGTGTATGTCAGCTTTACGCCCTTCCACCTGCTGCGCCCGGAACAGACATTCGTCTTCGAATGGAGCACCATGTTTCGGAATTATGTCAAGTTGGCACAGGATAATGTATTCTGGCGCTCGGTACTCAACACCGTCATATTCCTGGCTGTAACGGTCAATCTCAGCTTCGTCATCGCCCTGGCGCTTTCGCAACTAATGGCGCGCGTGACCCGTGGTCAGAGCGTGATGCGCACCCTGCTGATGATCCCGATGATGTTTGCGCCAGTGCTGGTGGGCTTCCAGTTCGCCTGGTTCTTCAACGCCACAGTCGGGTTGGTGAACAACGCCGCCATGTCGCTGGGATTGATGTCGCAACCCAAGGCGTGGCTGGTCGATCAACCGACAGGCATGATTTCGATCATGATCGCCACCATCTGGATGAACATCCCCATGATGACGATCATCCTTTTAGCGGGAACACTGTCTCTGCCGCGTGAAATCTACGAAGCGGCTGAAGTGGACGGTGCGCCAGCCTGGCAGAAATTCAAGCACATCACGATGCCATTGCTGCGGCCATTTACCCTCATCGCCCTCACCGTCCTCTCGCTGGACGTAGCCCGGGCTTATGATGTCGTCCGGATTATGACCGGAGGCGGTCCCGCCCACCGTACAGAGATGATCTGGACAAATGCCGGGCGTCTCGCCATCCGCAACTCGCAATTCGGGCTGGCCAGCGCCATGTCGATGATCGGCGTCATTTTGGGCGTATTGTTCACGTTGTATCTATTCAAACAGCTCATCAACTCCCGGATTGTGTACTGATGGCAGCTATTAGAATCAACCGACGAAAGGCAAGTGCGACTTTCTATAACGTCCTTGCCATCCTCATATTGATCCTGTTCGCCCTACCGGCGATCTGGATCGTGTTCACCGCATTCAGGCCAGGAAACGAGGTGAATGTCACCCCGCCCATCTGGATACCCAAACGTCTGACGCTGGACGCATTCGGCTCGCTCTTCGGCCTCAATCCAGGCATTGCCGCAGGCATTCCCGTTTTTGATTACATGCGCAATTCCATCATCGTGGCCCTCACCGCCACCGTATTCTCCGTGGCCCTGGGCACGATGGCCGGATACGCCTTCTCTCGCTTCCCCTTCAGGGCGCACACCTTCGTCTTCTTGATGATCATGTTGTCGCGCGCTGTGCCGGGTGTGGCGCTGGGCCTGCCCCTGTTCCTGCTCATGCGGAATTACGGCCTGATCGACACGGTACACGGCCTCGCCCTGGTTTATGTGGCAATCAATATCCCCTTCACTTCCTGGTTGATGGACGGCTTTTTCCGGCAGATACCCAAGGAGTTGGACGAAGCCGCTTATATCGACGGCTGCGGACACTGGTCGGCATTCTGGCGCATCGACCTGCCGCTGGCCCTGCCCGGCATGTCGGCTGCCGCCATCTTCGCCTTCCTCGCCGCCTGGAATGAATACCAGATCGCCAGTCTGGTCACCAAGACGCCAGCCTCCAAGACATTCCCGGTGGGGTTGTTCGACTTCACCAGCCAGTTCACGGTGGACTGGCGGGGAATGACGGCGATGTCGGTGCTGATGATCATTCCCGCCATCATCTTCGTCATCCTCACCCAGCGCCGTCTGACTGAAGGTCTCACCTTTGGCGCTCTGAAAGGTTAACCCTCATCAACTCTCACGATGGTGCGTCATTCGGAACTCTTCGATGCGATTGTGCGCGGCGACGAAAGCGAAGCAGTCTTGCAGAGCCTGGCGCTGGCGGCAAGCAGCGCCGATGCCGATGAAATTGTGCGCGAGACGACCATCCCCGCCATTCGGGAAGTCAATCATCAGGTCGACGAAGGCCGGATGTATATTCCCGACCTCCTCATCAGCGTGCGCGCTTTTTCAACATCCCTAGATGCACTACAAACCAAACTCAGTGAATCAACTCGGCAATTAGCGGCCAGCTTTACAAAGGTCGATGTCACCTGCTTTTTGTGAGGCTGACACTGACCGGGCCGTGCGCCTATTGACTGAAAACATTCAACCCAATTCATTTTCAAGGAGCTAACATCATGAGTCTCGAAGCCATCTACAACGCAGTCCTCAGTGGCAACGCCCCCCTGGCGAAATCAGAAACCCAGGCGGAATTGGATGCCGGCACCTCCGCCGAAAGCATCCTCAACGAAGCCTGCATCCCCGCCATGACCGAGGTGGGACGCCTGTTCGAAATCGGCGACAAGTTCGTCCCCGAAATGCTCATCTCCGCACGGGCCATGAGCGCCAGCATGTCATTGCTCAAGCCGCTCCTGGCCGAAGCAGGCGTGGAACAGGTCGGCAGCGTCGTCATCGGCACGGTCGCCGGCGACCTGCACGACATCGGCAAAAATCTGGTCGGGATGATGCTGGAAGGCGCTGGGTTCAAGGTCATCGACCTGGGCACCGATGTCTCGCCGCAAAAATTCGTCGATTCCGTCACCGAGTATTCGCCCGATATCATCGCCATGTCCGCCCTGCTCACCACGACAACCAAATCGATCATCAACACGATCGAAGCGCTGAACGAGGCTGGCCTGCGCGACAAGGTCAAGGTCATGATCGGCGGCGCCCCTGTCACGCAGGATTTCGCCGACCGTGCCGGAGCTGATGGATTCGCACCCGATGCCGGCAGCGCCGCCCGTCATGCCAAGCAATTGCTTGCTGCTTGAAGCATTAAGCTGCGCCAAGATACTAAGCTGGCAACACACACCCAATCGTCTATCGTCCGTCGTCCATCTTGGCGATCTCCCAAAAGTGGATATTGGGTATTTGGTATTGATGAAAGAGCCACCAGCCAATATCAAATACCCAATACCAGTTCGAACAGGTTGAATTCATGAACGATTACGATAAGTCTGACGTCAATCGTCTGCTCAAGGCATTTCGCCATGAAGAAGCGGATCGCATCCCGCACCTGGAATTCTGGGTGACGAGCAAACCCGTTTACGAATATGTGCTGGGCCGGTCGCTGGAATACGACATCGTCGATGCCAGCGTTGGCGGCCAATCGATCTCACCCGAAGACCATGTCGAATTCGCCGAACGTCTGGGCATGGATGCTGTGGTCTGCAATTTCAACTGGCGGCCCAACAACGTATTCAGAACCGCCTACGACGGCACGGAACACTATGTCGATGGCTCGATCAAGTCGGAATCCGACCTGGACGACCTTGAACCGCCAGTTCCTATCGATGACCAGTTGGCCTATCTCGAACGCTATCTGCGCGCCAGTCGCGATAGTGGCGTCGGCGTATTCGCCAATTTCACATCCTTCTTCGACAGCGCCATGCTGGCCGTCGGCGTCAGCGATTCATTCCTGATGTTCTACGACAATCGCCCATTCCTGGAAAAACTAATGGACATCCTGCTCGACCATCAGGAAAAGGTCATGCAGGCGGTTTGCGACCGTTTCGCTGGTGACCTGGCGTTCATCCTGGTCAATGACGACATCGGCCACAACCAGGGCTTGATGATCAACCCCGACATGTTCTGCGAGATTTTCCCGCAACGCATGCAGCGCTTGATCGCTCCGGCCAAGGCGGCAGGGAAGTTGGTTGCATACCACACTGACGGCAAGATGGACATGATTTTCCCCATCCTCGATGACGTCGGTTTCGACATCTGCCACCCTATCGAGCCTGAGTCCAACAACCTGTTCGAGGTCAAGAAGAAGTGGGGGCATCGCTTCGCCTTTGTGGGCAACATCCCCACCGTGCTTTTGGCCTATGGCTCGAAAGAGGAAATCGAGGAAGAGGTCAGGGTTTATTGCCAGAACCTGGGGCCGGGCGGCGGTTATGTGCTCGGCTCATCGACCAGCATCATGGATGGGATCCCGCCGGAGAAATTCGTGGCGATGACGCAGGCCGTGCACAAATACGGTCGCTATGGTTCGCTCGGTCACGCCGATTGACGCAGGCCCCGAATCCGCAAAACCCTATATCCAAAAAGCAACCGGGGATGCCTGAATCAGACATCCCCGGTGCTCAACCGCACTTCCCAAGGAGGAGAGAAGGAAGAACGCAACTATGTTAGCAGGTCATAATCCTGGACTGAGATGCAGGGTGTGATCAGACGCCCAGGCGGTTTAACCTCAGGATTTGACCGGTGGTTTGGATGGTGGTGACTTGATGGCCAGCTAGGGGAAGCACCCGCTCGTGCAGTGCATCGAGAATCCATTCTTTTTGCGGGAAAAAGCCCTCTTCCAGTTCGGCCGGCGGCGTGATCCAGTTGCGAGCGCCGACGACCGCCACCGGCCCATCCAGATAGTCGAAGGCGAGCTGGCTGATATTCGAGGCCATGGTGTGCAGGAATGAGCCGCGCTCGCAGGCGTCGGAAGCCAGGAGCACCCGGCCTGTTTTCTTGACCGACTCGACGATGGGGCCGTAGTTCAGGGGATTGATGAATCGGGCGTCTATGACTTCCGCCGAGACGCCGTATTGCTCATCCAACACCTTCGCCGCTTCCAGCGCCCTGTACAATGTAGCGCCAATGGTGACGAAAGTGACGTCGCTGCCCGTGCGGCGGATGACCGGCTCACCCAATGGGACTTCGTAATAATCGACTGGAACGCCGCTTTCGACCAGCACTTCCGGCTCGGGATAGAGGCGCTGGCTCTCGAAAAACACCACCGGGTCCGTGCCTCGCAGGGCGAGATTGAGCATACCCTTGGCATCGTAAGGGGTAGCCGGGAAGAAGACCTTGAGACCGGGCACGTGTGCGACCATTGAGGTCCAGTCCTGCGAGTGTTGAGCGCCATACTTCGCCCCAACCGATACGCGCAAGACCATCGGCATCTCCAGCACATTGGCCGACATGGATTGCCACTTCGCCATTTGATTGAAGATTTCGTCGCCGGCGCGCCCCATAAAATCGGTGTACATCAATTCGGCCACGACCCGGCCACCCGACATGGCATAGCCCACGGCTGTACCAACGATAGCGCCCTCGGAGATGGGCGAATTGAACAGGCGTTGATAAGGCAACGCCTCGGTCAGGCCACGATACACGCCAAAAGCGCCGCCCCAATCACGATTCTCCTCGCCGTAGGCGACCATGGTCGGGTCTTGATAGAAGCGATAGAGCATTGCCTCAAACAGCGCCTCGGCATAGGTCAAGGCGCGTTGGGCCGAGAGCTTGTTCCCCTGCTCGTCCAGGCCGAAACGGCTTTTCTTGGAAGTCTGCTTGAATCGGGTTTCTTCATAAGGCAATAAAACTTCGGGCTCGCCCTCGGCCATGCGATCCGCATACCGATCCGAGAACATCATCTCGCCGATTGCATCAGTCCTGATATCCACACGCGGCGAAATCTCGTCGGAAATAGCAGCCTTAAAGACTCGCAAAATGCGTTGTTCGATGTCCGAACGCATGTCGGCGATTTGAGTTTCGCTGGCATGGCCGTTTGCGACCAGATAATCGGCGAACGATTTGAGCGAGTCATTCGCTTCCCAGGCTTCCAGCTCCTCTTTGGTGCGATAGGCCATGGCGTCGGAGGGGGAGTGGCCGGAGTAGCGATAGGTGACGGTGTCGAGCAGCACGGGGCCTCGGCCCTCCGACAAAACCTGCTTTTTTCGTTCGATGGCGTCGGCCACGGCCAGCGGGTTGTAACCATCGATGCGCTCGGCGTGCATGGCCTCAGGATTGACGCCCAGCCCTACCCGCGCCAACATGCCGAAGCCCATGGTCTCGCCCTGCGGTTGGCCGCCCATGCCATAGAAATTATTCATGAAATTGAAGAGCATCGGAGGAGCTCCGCCAATCTCTTCCGGCCACAGCATACGGTATTGGTCCATGGCGGCGAACATCATCGCTTCCCACACCGGGCCGCAGCCCATGGAAGCGTCGCCGATGTTGGCGACGACGATGCCCGGCTTGCGATTGACCCGTTTGAATAAGGCGGCGCCGGTAGCGATGTCGGCCGAACCGCCGACAATAGCGTTGTTCGGCATCACGCCAAAGGGCGGGAAAAAGGCGTGCATGGAACCGCCCATGCCTTTATTGAATCCTGGAGCCCGGCCAAAAATCTCGGACAGCGCCCCATAAAGGACGAAGTCGATGGCAAGGCCTTCCACGGTGCCGTTTTGGGTGAAGCCCTCAACGACTCGTAAGCTGGCCCCGCCCATATAACGCTGCATGATTTCGAGCAGCCTGTTTTCATCGAGCTTGGCGATGGCCGACAGGCTTTTCGCCAGGATGTCGCCATGACTACGATGAGAACCAAAAACGAAATCATCCGGGGTCAGGTGATACGCCTGACCGACTACCGCCGCTTCCTGGCCAATGGAAAGATGCGCAGGCCCCTTGTGATTGTATGAAATCCCGCCGTATTCCTGCGTCTTCTTGACGCTATCGAGCATGGACTCGAACTCACGAATGACGGCCATGTCACGATACATGCGCACCAGCGCTTCACTGCCATATTTGCTCGCCTCGGCGGTCGGATCGGGCTGATAAGCATTGACCGGGATAGCCGGGGCTTTCAGGGTGGCCGATTTGCGCATCTGGACGGGATCAATGGTGATGGTTTTGGTCATGGTCTATGCACACACGGATGATTGAATGGAAGTGAGGCAGGCGGGTAATCGAGTCGAGGGCGATCGAGGCGGCGATGAAACATGCAATGTGATCGCCCCCAACTTTCGATTAGTTTCATTATCGCACAAATCGAAAGTGAAGTCAATTCTATTTTGCATGGTTTCAGCTTAAAAAATGCCCGCCGTTTGCGGTCAACAGCGGGCATTCGAACTGCGCTTATTTCCTGAGACTTACGATGGCGAGGTCGTCCAGAGCGTCTCATCATAAGGTGTCGCCCGTTCCCACTCATACTCATACATGTTCTGATATTCCTCAATCGCATCGGGCGCGTCGGTGGCGAGCGCGTATTCGTTCAGGCCGCCCGAACCCCAGGAACTGTAATGCAGATTTTGGCTGCCGACGATGAGCAATGATCCATCGAGCAACATGGACTTGGTGTGCACACGCCCGCCGAAGAAACGGATCTCGACCTGATCACTCAGCCCTCGCCGCTCCAATTCCTTCATGAGCAGGTGCATGCCGATTCTATTTTCCAGGCCATTCATGTTGCTGTTCTCGGCCATTATCCGCACGTGAGCGCCATTCTCGACAGCCTGCACCATGTCATGCATCCAGGGCAGGGCATTGTCTTCGAACGTGCAAAGGTTAGAATCGAGCACGGACAGAATGCAGATGAAATCAAGACTGAAATTGACATTGAGCGAGTCGATTGATTCGGTGGCAGAAGCTATCGCCGTGCCCACCGCAGAATCGGCTTCCTTAAAACTCGCTGTACGGTAGAGCGAAAAGACGCTGTCATTCCCAGAGGCCAGGAAGTATTTCGTCACTTCCGGAACATGCGATACCGTCGCTTTGAATTCCCGGCATGTAGACTGCCAATCAGAGCCGTCCTCGGGATAGAGATCGGTGCAGTGAATCTGGTTGGCATTTTGCCATTGGTCGTCAAAGGTGCTCATCGCTTGCTGTGATACCGGCCCCACAAATTTCATGGCCAGATCAGACAAATCGTCGCCTTTGCCGGAGGGATGATTGTGCGGGAAATGGAGATAGCCATAGTTGAATCCGCCCGCCGCAGCGCCCTTGCCATCGACAACGAGAAACTTGGTATGACTATGCGGGTAGACGCCGGCGTAGTTTGCGACCTCAAGTTTCCAGCCGATTTCTTCATCGATCATAGTCGGGACGTTTGCACGCCGGAGATCGCTGAGAACGTCCCAAATCTGGTCGCCCCATTGTAACTTGGCGGTATTGGGATAATTGCCCAGCAGGATGCGTACATTCATGCCGCGCGGGTAAGCGTCGGGGTTCGTCTTAACTGCCTCGTAAAGTTTTGCAACCGCTTCCGCCAGGACAAAACCAGGATTGACGTACGACTCGAATGCTGGATCCCACATCATCGTCGAGAACAGCACTTCATACTTAGCGTTGAGGATTTGCTCAGATACTTGGTCGAATCCGCCGTTGACCGTCGGCTGGCTTTCTGAGAATTCAGGCTCCGGATTGGGCATATAAACGAAACCCAGAAAATCGTTGCGGCAATAGGGAGCCTGATATCCCTGCGGGTGAAAACCGCCATTCTCCATGATGTTGAGGACGACTTTGTCGAGGGCGTTCAGTTGGGCGGCGCCGCACTCGTACGGCTCCTGCAAGCTGTAGAATAATTCGCCGGTTGTCTCTGCGCCATCGACCCAGGCCATGTGCAGGTTTCCATTCGCCTGCGAGGTGACGGATGGCTGGGTTTTGGCCGTCGTTGTCGTTATGATTGCGGGCTCCGTCCAGCTTTCCGCCTGGCGCATGCTTTCGTAGAGCAATTTGGACGAACGGGTCTGGCCGAAGAGATCGATCACTTGCTCGCTATACCAGACCGCATGCGGCTGACCCTCGCCGTCTTCGCTGATCTCAGGCCGCCCGCTGCACCCAGGTCCAGCGATTGACTCGACCGTTCCACCGTCTCGACTAAATTGCACAATCCCATCGTCACCGCACCAGGCCAGATAGATTGCACCATCGCCGCTGGTCAGGATGGATGGATGACTTCCCATCCCCGCCTGTTGGCCAGGTACATGCCAGTTGTCGCCAGAATAGCTCACTGACTTGATAGCGCCATCCTCCGAAAACGCCAGCGCAAAGCCATCGGCAGTCGCGCTCACCTGCGGATCCGCCAGAGTCCCGCCAACCTGATCGGGCGACAGGCAACCGCCGCTCGCATTCACTGGCCCATTCTGCGCTGGCCAGGTGGCGTAGAGCAACTCGCCGTCATCGCTGGCCCACACCGCCATAACCTCATCTCCATCGTTGACTGACATCGTCGGCGGCGCATCGGCAGCAATGCCGGTGGCGCAAGTCAATCCCGCCAGATCGGACAGAATAAAGGCAGGCGAGCAGGATGACCCGGCGCAACGGCTGTGGGCGATGCCGATGCCAGAGCCGTCCTCTTCCACCCACACAACATTGACCCCGCCCGACGCATCGAAAGCCAATACAGGATACTTTGACTGAGCCTCCGGGCTGTTGGAGACATTGAAGCCGGATGCCCCGGACTCGCTGATCCCACTAGCGTGGATTTGCAGATAAACGTCGGCGTCACCACCGGAGTCTCTGGCCCAGGCGATTGCAATGGAACCATCATCCGCCGTGGCGAGACCGGGAGGCGCATCATCAACTCTTAAAACGCCCGATGCGACAGGCACGGGATTTCCCCAATGAATGCCGGTCACATCGAGCGGCAGTTCAGTCGTTGTCGAACCTGTTTGCCGGGTGAGAAATGACGCCACTTGATTGGTGAAAGCCATCAACACCAAAAGCGCAAGGGCGCTCGTCGCCAGCACAAGTCCCGTCTGAACCCAGCCTGAGCGCATCCGCTCATCACCGAGGATAGCGCGTTTTCGGGCAATTCGGGCAAAGGCCAGGCCCAGCGCAGCGCCTCCGACGCCATGCAGGATCAGTCCGGCAATAGCCAGCCGCAAGGCAAGAGTGGCCGTTTGCAGTGTCCCGATCTCGGCCTCGCCAACATAGCGCAACAGGAATCCGATAATCCCCATCGCCAGGCCAAAACCCAGCACCGAAGCGACGATGACGATCCACGAATATCGGATTTTGACGGTGAGAAGCGCCAGAATGATGCCGACGAGCAGGCCGTAAAACAGGCCAAATATCCCCAGTAGGATGCCATACCGGACCTGCTCGCCCATGACGCCATTCTGATAAAGGGCGGCGAATGCGAAGTAAAGCAGGAGCGGGATGAGCAGGATCGCCTCGGCGGCGGCAAACGCCCAGGCGCCGCCCAGGGCATAGCGTCGTCTCGACGGTGACTGATCGATTCGCCAGGCGGCATACCCGGCGGAAAAGCCGCCAATCCCCGCCGAAAGTGCGATAACCAGGTAGATCAGGATGATCCCGCCGAGCAGACGCAGGAATGCCTGGCCCGATGGGATGAACCCCAGCACCCAGCCGGTGATGCCGCTGCGGAAAATGATGGCAGCAATCAAAGCTCCGATGAATGACCCGGCCACGAGGCCGCCGGCCATGAGGAGCGCACTGCGCCAATAGGAAATCGAATTGGAGGATTTCATCTCAGGGATAGCTCATGGAAAAGTGAAAAAGTGAACCAGCTTCATCAACCCCGCTTATCATAATCATCCCGAACGTGACCGGCAAACGACACCAGTCGTCTCGCCCCACTTACGATGGGTTGAACACCGGATCATCTAAGGCCCGTCGGCGTTGTGATGATGCGCTATAATGACGACGAAATTCCAGCCATCATTCTGCGAGAGGTGTCGATGAAAAAACACAAATCACTCTTAGTCGAGCGTGATGACGCAGAGACTTATATCCTGATTTCACTGACGGCATTTGCCGCCACCATCATTGCGGTGCGCCTCTTCTTGCAAATCACCGGCTATCCCCAGTTGGGCGGGAGCGTGTTGCACATCGCCCATCTGCTTTGGGGCGGATTGGCGCTATTCGTTGCTGTTTTGGCCGTACTGATTTTCGATAATCCTGTGGCGCTGCGCCTCGCCGCAATCCTCAGCGGCGTGGGCATTGGCCTGTTTATCGATGAAGTCGGCAAGTTCATCACGCAGACGAACGACTACTTTTTCCCGGCGGCTGCGCCCATCATCTATGGCTTCTTTCTCCTGACCGTCGTACTCTATCTTTTCGTGCGGCGGCCCGACGCGCGCGACCCGGAACGTGCCATGATTCGCGCCCTCGAAGATTTGCAGGAAGTCCTGTATGGCGAATTCGATGATCTCGATAGGGAGGATCTCGTCCAACGGCTCGAACTGGCGGCTCAATCCCAGCAATCCTATGTGGCTGACCTTGCCCAACTTTTGCAGGGGTATCTCGATAGCAGCCGTATTCCCACCGCCGAATATCGACCCAACCTCTGGCAGCGCGTGCAAAATTCACTGCGCAGCCTGGGTTATCAATTAGGGCGGAGTCGCCACCGTTTCTTGCTGATGGCGGGGATGCTGGTGATCGCTTTCAGCGCCATCACGACCCTCGGGTTGCTACTGGCTGTGGCGATTTCTCCTTCTGCAAATACTCAGCCGTATCTGCTCGATTTTATCAGCAGGGTGGAAACGATGGATGTGCAGGATCTGACCCTGTTCCTGATGCGGGTAGCTATCGAATTCGGCGTCGGCATCATCGCCTTTGTCTCGATATTTTTCTTTCTGCGAGGCAGGGATCGGGAGGGCGTGCTGACTGCGTTGATCGCCATCATCCTCTCATTGACAGCGGTGCAGCTCATCACATTTTACCTCGATCAGTTCACCGCCATCGTGCCGACGCTTTATCAGTTTGGATTGCTCGCCGTGCTGCTGGCGTATCAGCAATGGTATGTGGATGTGAAGACAAGCCAGAAGTTGACCAGGTGACTGTCACTTGCGCAAGTGACAGTCACCTCAACGTCCGTCACCAGGCATGCAGCATCACCGGCTTGCCCGACGCCACGATCCCCTTGGTGATAAACTGATAGTCCGGGTTCTGCGAGCGCAGGAATGCCATCATCTCTGCGACATCGTTTGGGTCGTGATAGACTGTAATCGCCACCCTGGGCTTATGGGTTCGGATAATCTCCGTCGCGCCCGCAAGCAGCGCCTGTTCCGCCCCCTCCACATCGGCCTTCAAATAGGAAACCGGCGGGGTGCGATGCAGCAACATCTCGTCCAGCGAGCGGATTTCACAGAGAAAACCGGATTCCTCTCCGAAACGAGAGCGCTCGCCATCCAAAACCAGTCGGGCGGAGCCCCTCCGCTCTCCGGCTGCGTAGGGGAAAATCTCGACATTTGGGCTGGCGGCAAAGGTGAGGTGTAGTGCGTCCAGGAACACCGGATTGGGTTCAAACACATAGACCTGCTGGCAACGCCTGACCGCCCGCAATGCGAACAACCCCTCGGCAGCGCCGCAATCCACCACGACATCATCCGCCCTCACTGCCGTCTGCGAGATCTCGTAGTGATGCCAGTCATTGGTGTCGTACTGTTCGTTGATCAGCATCCACAGCGACCAAACATCCTCCGACTTCGGCCAGTAAAGAGGCGAGTCCAGGTCGACAAAACAAATCTTGAGGTAATCCCCATCCTCTTCGATGTCACGAATCCAATTCCTGGCGCGCACGTGGCGCGGCGCCTGACGGAGGAAGCGCAGCATCTCGGACGCGGGGACATTGGTCTGCTGCCGCAACCTGGCCGAGAGCCAGGGCGCGACAACATGGAATCTTTGGGGAACGCGCATATCGGATCAGCCCGGCGGCGTTGGCGTGGCCGGAATCTGATCAGCCGGAACGGGCGTGACCGGCGGATCGCCCAGGATTTCGTCCAGTTGCAAAAGCTCCAGCCAGTCGTCCAGCGAATAGCTGGCATAGACGGCAAGCTGTTTCTGATAGCGGCCTTCGACGCGTTGATGCGCCCCACGCACGGCAAAAATCGAAACGATGATGATAAAAAGAAAACCCAGGGCATAGCCCCGGTTGAAACGTCTCATGGCGGTTAGAAATTAGCGGAGTTGACTTGCTAAATGATCGAAAGCTGTGGCATACTGCCCAGCCATCGGGTGAGTAGCTCAGCTGGTTAGAGCGCACGGTTCACATCCGTGAGGTCATGGGTTCGAGTCCCCTCTCGCCCACCTGAAAAGTGGTTTCCTGGTTAAGCTGGGATGCATGACCTGACGGGCTGTACGCTTGCGAGAGCATAAAGGCAGCCCTTTTTTGTGTCAAGAATTCTGGGCTAATTTTGACGGCTTCGAATGGTCGCAACACATGTTCGCAAGGCGTTGCTAGCGGGTGCAGTATAGAATGGGTTTTCCGGGTGGCTCCTCGCGCCCGCATGTGCTAGAATCGACGATTGCTTTATCTTTCATCCTCCCCGCCCGCCATCTCTGAGGTCTTTTCTATGCGCATGTCTCATCTCTTCGCCCAAACTTTGCGCGAAGCGCCATCCGATGCCGAACTCATCAGCCACAAACTTTTGGTACGCGCCGGTTTTGTTCGCCAGCTAGGCGCAGGCATTTTCAGTGTGCTGCCGCTGGCCAAGCGCAGCATCACCAAAATCGAAGATATCATGCGCGAGGAGATCGATGCCATCGGCGGGCAGGAGATGACGATGCCGGTCGTGCACCCTGCCGATGTGTGGAAGGAGACCGAGCGCTGGTATCAGATCGGATCGGAGATGGGTCGGTTCAAAGATGCGGGCGGGCGCGATATGGTCCTGGCCATGACTCACGAAGAAGTTGTCACCGATCTCGTGCGCGACATCATCCACTCCTATCGCCAGCTCCCTGCCCTGATTTACCACATCCAGACCAAGTGGCGGGATGAAGTGCGCTCACGCGGGGGCTTGATTCGGGTGCGCGAGTTCACGATGAAAGACTCATACAGCCTGGACGCCGACTGGGAAGGTCTCGACAAACAATATTGGGCGCATTATCAGGCGTACTTCAACATCTTCCGCCGTTGCGGGCTCGATGTCATCGCCGTGGAATCCGACGTGGGCATGATGGGCGGCAAGCAGGCCCATGAATTCATGTACCTGTCGCCCATTGGTGAAGATACGCTGGTGCTCTGCGACAACTGCGGTTACACAGCCAACCGCCAGGTAGCCGAATTCGCCAAGCCCACGCCCGCGAGCGAGCAGGCATTGCCGATGGAAAAAGTGGCGACCCCCGGCACGGCTACCATCGCCGACCTGGCCCAGTTCCTCGGCATCCCCAAAGCCAGGACGGCCAAAGCCGTGTTCATGGTTGCGACTATCACCGAAGGGCAGACGGATATCGAACGATTTGTGTTCGCCGTCGTGCGCGGCGACATGGAATTGAACGAGACCAAACTGAGCAATGCCCTCAAGGCCAAAGCGCTGCGACCAGCCCACGAAGAGGAAATCCGGGCGATTGACGCATCCCCCGGTTACGGCTCGCCCGTTGGCGTCAAAGCTGGCACGCTCATCGTCGTCGATGATCTCATTCCCCGCTCGCCCAATCTGGTGGCTGGCGCCAACGAAGATGGTCTCCATCTGTTGAATGTCAATTACAGTCGGGATTACACCGCCGCCATCGTCGCCGATATCGTCGCTGCCAGCGATGGAGATGCCTGCACGCAGTGCGGTTCCGCATTGCGCACTTCTCGCGGGGTGGAAGTCGGCAATATCTTCAAGCTGGGCACGCGCTATACGGACTCGATGAACGCCACATTCCTGGATAAAGATGGGCAGGCGAAGCCAGTGATCATGGGGTCGTACGGCATTGGCAGCGGCCGGCTGATCGCCTGTGTGGCCGAGGAATATAACGACGAAAACGGGCTGTGCTGGCCGATTTCAGTCGCACCCTATCAGGTTCACATCGTCGCCCTGCGCGGCGGCTTTGAATTCGCCGAGGGGCTTTACGCCGACCTGCAAGCGGCCGGCGTCGAAGTCCTGTACGACGACCGGGAAGACCCCAGCGCCGGGGAGAAATTCAACGATGCCGACTTGATGGGCATGCCCTTACGCATCACGGTCGGCGGTCGTTCACTGCAAAATGGCGTCGTCGAGATGAAACGTCGGACTGAACGGGAGCGTGTGGAAGTCCCAGTCGCCGATATCGTTACGCGCGTTCAGGCGGAAATCGAGGAACTGTCCGCAGAACTGGCGGCACGCGTCACGCCGGTCACCATCCCGAATCACTGAATTCGCCGACCCTGCCGCTATGGAGACGAGGTCAGGGGACGCTCGGCCGCCCGTTTTACCCGAACGACGGCGGGGTGTGCGACCGGCGTTGGCGCGCCTGTGGCTGATGGCGCATTGGCCGTGGTGGCGACGCCGTTATCATCGGCTCACCATCGAACACATCGACGATACGCCTCTTGTCATCCTGCCCAATGTGTTCAATGCGGTGCTGTTCCGGGGCGGCGAGTTGCTGGCCCGCACGATTGTCGCCCATCCCCTCTTTTCGCAACCCGGCCTGAAGGCGCTCGACCTGGGCTGCGGGTCGGGCGTTGTGTCGGTCTTTGCCGCCCGCCGTGGCGCTGATGTCGTGGCCGTGGACAACAACCCCGACGCCGTACGCTGCGCCCGCATCAACGCGCTGCTCAATGGAGTCGAAGCGCAGGTCGATGTGCGTCTGGGCGACCTGTTTGCGCCCGTGGCCAACGAGACATTCGATCTCGTGGTATTCAATCCGCCGTTTTATCGGGGCAAGCCCAAAGATGCGCTCGATGCAGCCTGGCGGGGCGAGCAGGTGTTCGAGGGTTTCGCTCACGGATTGAGGTCAAGGTTGTCGCCGGGCGGTCGAGCCTGGGTGTTGCTTTCCAGCGATGGCGATGGCGCTGAGTTGTTGGCGCTCTTACGCAGTGAGGGTTTTGAACTTGGAGTGGTGGCTGAACGGCGCTGGTGGGAGGAGGTGATGATGATCTTCGAGGCGACGCCGAAGGGTTGAGCGACGCCGGTTCGTCGTCAAAGGGTCGTTTGGCACATTGATGCATTGTATGTATCATATCGCATCACTCCGTGCCGCCTACGTGACTTCCTGTCACACAAAATCAGATTGCGAGAGATGTCATTGGAGATTTTCGAGAATCGCAAGGAATGGTATGCAACCTATCAGGCAGGTTGGCTGGCCCACTTGCAGGAGACGGGTCAGTGCGATTGGAAACTCTACACTCGTCCCCATAATCGTACGCCAATCGTCAGCCCCGGCATTGATCTGCGCCAGAGCAGGCTCGTTTTAATCTCGACGGCAGGGGCTTATCTGGTTGAATCGCAAACTCCATTTGATGCGGAGAATCTGCTGGGCGATTATTCTATCCGCACGTTTCCGTCGGACACGTCATTCGGGGCGCTTTCGTTTGACCATACCCACTATGACCACACGGCGGTCGAGGTGGACCCGCAGGTGCTCTTGCCGTTGCGACATCTGGAGGATATGGTCCGGGAAGGATTCATCGGCGAGTTGGCGGAACGGACGATCAGTTATATGGGCTATCAGCCGGACGCCACCCGCACCGTCGATGAGACAATCCCGGCTGTGATCGATGCCGCTCTCAACCTTGGGGCCGACGCCGCCTTATTGATCCCCGCCTGACCTCTGTGCTCCCAGTCCGTGGGGCTGGCGGCCAGGGCTTTGGAATTGTCGGGGATCGCCACGACCCTCACAAGCTGGCGGGCGGCAGTCACCCGCCTCACATTGCCGCCACGTGCGACTTTTACCTATCTGAACAGAGGCTCGGACCCTTGGCGAGCCGGGCGATTCCGCCCAACAACGCCGTGTTTTACAGGCCACACTCAAACTTCTGGCATTGGATGCCACCGTCGAACCGATTGTTTTGGAGGAACGACCTGCCGCAGCAGGTTGACGCAATATGGCTGAGGCAACTATCTCAAGCTTACAACACGACTTGAAGCGAGTCATTCCCAATTTAGAAATCTCACAACGGACGGCGGACCTGGAACAACACGCGCGCGACCAGTCCGCCTATGCCGCAGTCCTGCCCGACGTGGTCGTGTGGCCGGAATCCGCCGCCGACGTCAGCGCCCTGCTGCGTTTCGCCAATGAGCGACGAATCCCGGTTGTGGCCTGGGGCGCGGGAACCAGCATTGAGGGCAATCCCATCCCCGTCTTTGGCGGCATCGTCATGGACATGGGCCGCATGAACCGGATTGTGGCTCTGCACGAGCGGGACTTCCAGGCGACCGTGCAGCCCGGCATTTTCTACAAAGATATGAATCGGGAATTGGGGCGGAATGGCCTATTTTTCCCGCCTGATCCCGGCGCCAATGCCAGTGTGGGCGGCATGCTCGCCAACAACGCTTCGGGCACACGCACGGTCAAGTATGGCTCGACGCGAGACAATGTGCTGGCGCTTGAAGTGGTGCTGGCCAATGGCGAGGTCATGCGAACAGGCTCTCGCTCGGTCAAACAATCCTCAGGCTATGACCTCACCCATCTGTTCATCGGCTCCGAAGGCACGTTGGGCATCATCACCGAAGCGACGCTGAAGCTGTATCCGATTCCCACACATTTCAGCGCCGCCACCGCCGCATTCCCAAATGTCGAAGCCGCTTCGGAGGCGGTTTTCGAGATCATCGCTTCCGGGCTAGAGCCGACCGCCCTGGAACTTCTAGACGAAACTGCGGTCGAGATCGTCACAGCCCAGACCGATTTAATCCTGCACCCTGGCCCAAACCTTTTTATGGAATTCAGCTCAGCCAGCCTGGCCGCCCTGACCGAAACCCTGCCCATCGTGCGTGAAATCTGCCGGGGCTATGGCAGCGTCAGCTATCGGGATGGCGTTGGCCGCAATGAACGCGCCGCACTCTGGGAAGCGCGCCATAGCGTCTTCGAGGCGCAGATCCGCCACTTCCCCGGCCAGAACTATATTGTGACCGATGTATCGGTGCCGATTTCGCGCTATCCCGAACTCATCCGGGCCACACACAAGCTGCTCGATGAACTGCAAATCCATGGCGGCATGGTCAGCCATGCTGGCGACGGCAATGTGCATACAACCGCCTTCTTCGCTCCTGACGATGAGCCCGGCAAAGCCAGAGCTTTGGACTTGAGCGACCGGCTGGTGGATCTGGCGCTGCGGATGAGCGGAACCTCGACCGGCGAACACGGCGTCGGCTTGGGCAAGCAGAAATTCATGTTGCACGAACACGGTGAAACTACGCTCGGCCTGATGCGAGATATCAAAAAACTGTTTGACCCCAACCAGATACTCAACCCCGGCAAGGTTCTCGACCTGCCGCCTTCATACCCCGCCAGAAATCCCTGAAAGTCTCAACCGACGCCCTGCAATACCGCACCCTGAGACTGACTTGCGGCTCCCTGGAGACTGGTTCTCCAGTTGTCGATACACACTCCCACCTCATTTCTCACGTTTAGGAGGAGCATCATGGATCGAAGAGAGTTTCTCGGATTCGCCGCCAAAGGCGCACTCGGCGTTGCGGCGGTAGGCATTGCCGGTTGCGCCACCCAGGAGGCGGCAACGCCTACCGAAGTAGCTGCGGCTGAGACAGCCAAGGAGGTCACCTCAGCCGTTGCCCAGGATTCAAGTCTGCCCGAAATCGATTGGCAGATGGCTACGAGCTGGCCTCTGGCGCTGGACACCATCTTTGGCGGGGCGCAAATCTTCGCCGAGCGGGTCTCTGCCATGTCGGGCGGCAAGTTTCGCATCACGCCACGAGCCGCCGGTGAGCTGGCCCCAGGTCTAGAAGTCCTGAATGTCGTCGAGCAGGGCGCCGTGCCAATCGGGCACACGGCATCATATTACTATGTCGGCAAAAGCCCCGTAACAGCCTTCGGTACATCCCTGCCGTTTGGTCTGACGGCCCGCCAACAGAATGCCTGGCTGTACGAAGGCGGGGGTTTGCAGTTGTTGCAGGACTACTACAAGGATCGTTTTGGCGTCATCCAGTTCCCGGCTGGCAATACCGGCGCGCAGATGGGCGGCTGGTGGAACAAAGAGATCGACACCGCCGCCGACTTGCAGGGACTTAAAGTTCGTATCCCCGGTCTGGGCGGCCAGGTGATGAGCAAACTGGGGGCGACCGTCCAGGTTTTGGCGGGCGGCGAGATCTTCCAGGCGTTGCAGACTGGCGCCATCGATGCAGCCGAATGGGTCGGCCCGTATGATGATGAGAAACTGGGCCTCCAAGATGCGGCCACATTCTACTATGCCCCCGGTTGGTGGGAGCCAGGTCCGACGCTGGAAGTCGAGATCGGTTTGGCCGAATGGGACAAACTGCCGGAGGAGTATAAGGCCATTATCGAGAGTGCGGCTTTTCAGGCTAATACGCAGATGATGGCACGCTACGATGCACGCAATTTCGAGGCGTTGCAACGCCTGGTTGATGGCGGCACGCAGTTGCGCGTTTACAGTGATGACATCATGAATGCCGCCATGGCGGCCTCATTCGAATTGTACGATGAATTCTCGCAGAGCGATCCGGATTTCAAGGCGATTTTCGATCAATGGAATGTGTTCCGACAGGGCATTCAAGCCTGGCATTCTTCATTGGAGACGCCGTATAACGTATTCGTCGCTCACCAATTCGCCTAGATTTAGCGCCACTTCTTTCGCAGCAAAAAGCGGACGCCAGGGCGTCCGCTTTTGTTTTACGATTGATTTTAGGATCAACCAGCGGCGTTGACCAGCCACAGCACGGTGGCGGGGATGAGCATGACCAGTACCAGCCCGACGCCCTGCAAGGCCATGAATGGCAGCGCCCCACGGTGGATGTCGAGGGTTTCCACCTCTGGTGGGGCGACGCTTTGCAGATAGAAGAGCGAAAATCCCACAGGCGGCGAGATAAAAGCCATGTTCAGGTTGATCGCCATCATCACGCTGAACCACACGAGGTCGATGCCCAAAGCCTGTGCGGCGGGCACGAATAGCGGCATGACGATGAAGCTAATCTCGAGAAATTCCAGGTTGATGCCCAGCAGAAATACGGCGATATTGGCCACAATCACAAAGCCCCAATACCCGCCGGGCAGAGCGGTCAGGAAATTGGTCACCCAGCGCTGCCCGCCCAGCCCATCAAAAACGAGTCCGAAGAATGTGGAACAGAACAGAATCATCAAAACCAGGGCGGTGATGTTGGAGGTGGAGCGCGCCGCACCTTTAACCACTTCCCAGTTGAAGTTGCGGTTGAGGATTGCCAACAAACAGGCGCCCGCCGCGCCGACAGCGCCCGCCTCGGTTGGGGTAGCGATGCCGGTGAAGATGCTGCCCAACACGGCGAAAATCAACAGAATTGGCGGCAAGACGGCGACGACGGTCTGTCGCGCCAGTTGCCGGCCTTTCACCGTGCGCGCTTCCGGCGGCAAAGCGGGGGCTGATTCGGGGCGGAGTTGGGCGATCACCAGGACGTAGACCCCATACAGAATAGCCAGCATCAGGCCGGGAATCAGCGCGCCAAGAAAGAGATCGCCGACCGAAACGCCGACCGTGGAGCTGAGCACGACCAATACCAGGCTGGGCGGCAATAGCTGCGCCAATGTGCCGGAAGCGGTGATCACACCGGTAGCGAGTTTATGATCGTATTTGTAGCGTACCATAATCGGCAAGGAAAGGATGCCCATGACGATCACGGTGGCCGCCACCACGCCCGTCGCCGCCGCCAGCAGCGTGCCGACAATAACCACAGCCAGGGCGAGTCCGCCTTTGAGGGGTCCGAGAAGGATCCCAATCGTATTCAGTAGTTCCTCAGCCAATCCCGATTTTTCGAATATGGCCCCCATGAAGACGAAAAAAGGAATGGCGAGCAATGTAAAGTCCGACATCGACCCAAACCACCGGTTGGGCAGGAGTCTGAGCAGGTTGAGATTGAACGCACCCAGGGCCAGGCCAATCACCCCGAATACGATTGCGGTTCCCGCAAATGAAAACGCCACCGGATAACCGCTGAGAATTAATATCAGGAAGAGCACGAACATAACTATGGCCAACCATTCAAATCCCATGGGCAGGTCTCCTCGATGAATGCAAGAGTAAGGTTATTCGATGCGGAGCGGCGCTTCCAGTTCCAGCACCCTCTGGCTTTTCAGTTCATCGACATCGCGCAGGACGGCGATCTGGCGGATCACCTCGACGATCGCCTGCAAAAGCAGTGTGATGAAGGCCACCAGAATCATCGTTTTGATCGGCGCTCTGGGCAGTCCGTTAGGATCGGGCGATAGTTCCCAACTGCCCCAAGTTCCATTGGGCCGCCGTCCCCACGACAACAACACGGGGTTGAGCGTCACCCAAATCCCGATCAGACAGAAGGGGATGAGCGCGATGAAATGCCCTATCAGGTCGATCCAGGCTTTCGTGCGGAGGCTCTGACGACCGTACCAAAAATCCACCCGGACATTGATGTTGTGCTTGAGAATGTAGGCGAATCCAAAGAAAAAGATGAGCGAGTAAAGGTACCACTGCAACTCGATGAACAGGTTCGATGTTAAGCGCAACCCCACAAAGCGCCCCACGTAGCGCAGCACGACATTCGTAAACCCCACCGACACGGTGATGATCACCAGATACATTGACAGCCTCCCCAGGAATTCAGAAAAACTGTCGATTGCTCTGGTATAGCCTACCAGGACTCGTTTCATCCGCTCCTCCTTTGGTGCGTGTGGTTGGATGGCGTGTTTCTTTGAACAGCAAGTAGAATACAGAAAGTGTTGGCAGTTGCCAATCACACTTCCGGGCAGGGGATTTTTAGTCGGGAATCCGGATCATCAGAACCGGGATAGTGGCCTCCCTCAGGACCTGTTCTGCGACGCTCCTTAGCATCAATCTCTGAAAACCGGCGATCTCGTGGCAGGTCATGACGATGATATCCCCGCCCGTCTCATCGGCGGCATGGACGATCCCTTCGGCCACACCCTGACCTTTCATAATGATGGCGTCGACTTCGAATCCCTGCTTGCGCAATTCCTGCTCTTTTTGTTGCAGATAATTTTGGGTGACATCCGTTTCTTTCGCCTGAATCTTTGCGCTCGATTCCGGCGACTCCGCCCGCATCTCCCCCTCCCACTCATACTTTTCCGGAGGCAGCACCTCTACCAGGGTGAGGCGAGAATCAAATTTATGGGCGAGTTCCAAGGCGTAGATGAGCGCCTTTTCGCCAAAGCTGGAACCATCAAGCGGCACGATGATGTGTTCAAACATGAACCAATCCTTGAGAATATGGAGGAGGGAGGACTAGGACAGATAATGGAAGAGACGAATTCGGGGAAAACCAATCAGCCTGAAGTCAGATACTCTTCTCGCATCACGCGTTTCAGGGTTTTTCCGGCAACACTGCGCGGGAATTCCGTGCGGATGATCACCTCGCTGACGCGTTGATATTTGGCCGAAACCCTGGCGTTGATCCAGTCTCGAAGTTCGTTGGCAGACACTATGTCATCCTGCTGAAGGATCGCGGCGACGATCGGCGTCTCGCCCCACTTTTCGCTCGGTACGCCGAACACTGCAACTTCACGCACTGCGGGATGACCGACAATCACCTCTTCGATATCGCGCGGGTAGACGTTTACGCCGCCGGAGATGATCATATCCTTTTTGCGGTCCACCAAATACAGGAAACCGTCCTCGTCCACGTACCCCATATCGCCACTGAAAAGCCAGCCATCACGTTTGGTTTCCGCCGTCAGGTCAGGACGATTGTAGTAACCCGGCATGGTGATCGGCCCCCGACCGACGATCTCGCCCACCTGTCCGGGCGGGAGATCGTGATCATCATCCATAATCCGCAATTCATAGAACGGCGGCGGCGCCCCGACTGAACCGGTCTTGCGACCATAATCGTTTTTATCCAGGATGGTGACGAACCCCTCGGTGAGGCCATAAAGTTCGTAACAGCGATCGGGAAACCGGCGCAAGAGTTCTTGTTTGTGCTCAAGGTGCAGTGGCGCGCCCACAGTCGAAATCATTTCGACGGATGGCAAATCCTGCAACGTGAAATCGGGATGTTGCAGCAAAGCGATCACCTGAGCGGGAACCATCATCATGTGGGTGACGCCCTCGTCACGAATCGCTTTGATCACGGCGCTGGCGTCAAACTGGCGATGAAGAATAAAGGTCGCACCCAGGTACATAGCCGGCATCAATGTCAGGAAAGCGCCATTGAAAATAATCGAGCCGCTGTGCAGGATGACGCTTTCGGGCGTGATGCGGTAGGAACAGGCGAAACCGGTGCAGTAAGCCGCCCGGATGGCGTGGGTATGGACGATGCCCTTGGGCAGGCCCGTTGTACCGCTGCTGTAGATGATATTGTAGGCGTCCGACGCCTCAATCTCAACATAGGGAGGCGGCTCGGCGCTGGCTGCATCCACGAGTTGACGATATGTTTGATAACCGGGGATTGACACGGAGCCCGCGACGAGATAATTCCCGGATGGAATCGCTCCGAGGTCAGGCCGCAACGGATCGAGTGTTTCCGCAAATTCAGGCGTCGTCACCACCATCCGGCTATCCGAATCGCTTAATAGCCGTAATAAACCTTCCCCGCGCAACAACGGGCTCAGCGGAACCACGACTGCCCCAATCCGCGCCACAGCCCAATAGATTTCGTAGAGCTCCGGACAGTTTGGCAAAATGGTGGCGACTTTATCCCCTTTGCCGATACCAAGCGCCAATAACGCATTGCATACCCTATTCACTTCGCGCCCAAATTCGGAGAAGCTGAGCCGATGTCCTTCAAATACAATTGCCAGATGATTTGGACGCACCCGCGCGTGCCTGGAGAGAAGCGAACCGATGTTGAGGTTGGCTGCAGGCGGGTAGCTGGACATAGGCGCACCAGTCGAGCGTGTTTGGCTATTATTCGGCGAAGCCTCGATACGAGTGCGGGCATTATAGGTCAGGATTTTTATATCAACAACTGGCGGTGTTTGGGGAAAGTCACTATGCAATTATAATCCTCCTGCCTGCGCAGTCTCTTCCATCGCCAAACCTGTGGATGGTATAATCAAGGTCAGACTCTACCATACTCCATCACACCTGACCTGTGAACTCATTCGAACGCATACCTGTCTGGCAAATCGTGGTTTTGGCGCTTGCCGTATTGTTGGGAGCGGCGGCGTTGGGTTTTGTTTTGTTCCAGCCAAATACGCAGGAAACAGCTCAGATTGCCCCATCAGCGACCGCGCCCTGGCCGACGCAGCGCCCCGCGCGCACGGCGACGCCCACACTTACGCCAACGATCACGCCAGAGCCGGCCGCCACCGACACGCCCACCCCGACGTCGACGCCATCACCGACGCCGTCGCCTTCTCCTACGCCCACTCCACGGGTCAGCATCCTCAGCATGCAGGCGTTGGGCAGGCTGGAAACCGCAGATTTTGTGATGGAAACGGTCATCGACCTGGCTGACGGGCCGGACAACCTCTTTCGATCTCTCCGCACAGACAGAATCCTGCTCATCGCTCGAGGCTAGGCGATTGCCGGGATCGATGTGAATAAGTTACAGGATTCCGACCTCAACGTTCAGGGCGATAGTGTGGTGATCAAGTTGCCGCCGCCAGAGGTCTTCTTCGTCGTTGTTGATAACGAAAACACCCGAGTCTACTCGCGGGAAACCGGTCTATTTCGGCGGCCTGACCCCCAGTTGGAAAGTGAGGCCCGAAGGCTGGCCGAGGAGCGACTGCGAAACTGGGCGCTTGAAAACGCCATCTTACAGAAAGCCGCAGGCAATGCCGCCCCCATTCTGCGAAATCTGTTGGTCGGGCTTGGTTTCACCGATATCACAATCGAGTTCAAACCGCTTCAACTTGAAACAAACCCATGACCGAATTAACCAAATATAACGAAGAATCATTCCACCAGGAGCCGATAACGCCGCCTCCAAACCAATCGGGCGGATGTTTGCGATCCATTCCCTTCATCATCATCGTTGTTCTCTCATTGATCATCGTTCTGCTGGTCGCTAATTCGTTCCGCAATTTCTTTCGCCCCGAACCAACGCCAGCGCCGACGCCGACCCCGCCGATCATCACGATCAACAACATCCGTTCCCTGGCGGAGCTTGCCACCGTGGAAATGACGGCCATCATCGTGGGCGAAGATGAGCGCATTCGCGATGACATCCTGCGATATCTTGGCGGACGGGAATACGTACTGATGCTGATTTATGGCGACATCAAAGCAGGCTTCGACTTGCAAGATATGAAGGTGGAAGACTTGTGGATGGATGGCAGAAGGGTGCAACTCACCCTGCCGCCGCCGAAAATCCTCTCCACCAGCATCGACTTCGACCAAACCCGATTGGTTGATTATGAAACCTCTATTCTGGTCGGTGATGATCCGGAATTCGAGAAGAATGTGCTGGCCGACGCCGTGCCCTTGCTGGAACGAGCCGCCATCGAAGCGGGCATCCTGCAACGGGCAAAGGAATATGGGGCGCTCTATTTCGAGAACCATCTGCGTTCGCTCGGTTTCGAGGAAGTGCGCGTCGTCACCGAGGAAGTTCAGCTCGAATAGTTTCAGAAACATTACGGGCAGTCAGCGGTTTTATTGACAGCATTTGCGCCCAATGCTAGACTTTCGCATAATTTCACACGAGAAAGCAAAGGCATTGATGGAGACGAGTAGGCAGGTCGAGTGAGGCCAAGCGAGTCCGGGATGGTGCAAGCCGGACGCCGACACCCCGCCGAAAATCCCTCCGGAGCCGCTCTCCGAACAGTCTTCAGTGGGCAGCGAACAGTAATCAGTAACCCACCACGAGTTGACTGATTACTGAATACTGATCACCGATCACTCACTAAGAAACGCCGGGTTCGTGGCCCGTTATCCGCCACGGGGAGATTATTGTCTCTCACCATGAGTGCGACGTGCGCAAGTGCGTCGAACCAGGGTGGTACCGCGGAAGCTTTCGCCATCGAGCGCTTTCGTCCCTGAGTGGACGGAGGCGTTTTTTGTTTCAAGCTCCAAGTTTCAGGCGATGCTCCGAACCCGTGCTTGACACTTGAAACCTGGCCCATAACAGCTAAAACCATGACTACACTCCTCTACCCAACCGATTCCTACCTTCGAGAATTTGATGCCGTCGTAATCGATGTCGATATCGACCAA
>JAGFJG010000100.1 GCA_024102915.1 Caldilineales bacterium | reverse complement strand
ACTTATCACTTCTTCCGACAATTCTTGCCACTGCCGATCAAAATCCTCTCGCATGATGGGCTCCTTTCTGCAAATGCTGCATTCTAGCCACCTCTCCTACTCCCATGCAAAACTTTGATGCACACCCCAATCCGGCGAACTCACTTGCGCATGAACCAGGATTGCAGCCGGACAAACAGACCACTTTCTCCTCGTCCCCGCACTTCACTTGCCAGGTCAATTTCTGCAAATTCCAGCTTCTCCAGGTCCTGGTGATTCTGCCAGACCCAAACGAACAGATCGGCTGCAGTGCGACCGGGGAAATCGTCTATCACGCCGCTCTGGCAAATGATCTCGATCGCAGGACTGTAGACATCTTCATACCAGGACTGTACGGTCTGTTTGTCCGGCTCGGCGTCAGGTTCGACCGGATTCAATCGCCGCTGGTAGGCCGAGATCTGTTTGTAAAGCTCGTTGTAACATCCGGCGCACGTCAATTCGATTGGCTCATCCGGATCCAATTCATCGAAATGTGTCTTGTCGAGGAAATCGATGTACTCTGCTTTGGCGAGCACTTCATCCATGTTCGCATCAGCGCTCAGTCCGGACCGGGTGGGGAACTCCCACACATGGGCGTCGATGATTTCCTGACCCAGCACACGCGCCACCGAAACGCGGTGGTTCCCATCGAGAACAAAGAAAGCTTCCCCCACCTGATAGACCTCGATCGGCGGGCTCCCCACCGCAGTCACATGCTGCTCGACGCCTTCCCAGCGCTGCTTCATGTGCTCTTCACGTGGCATGAAATTAAAGGTGAAATCGCGATAGCGTCCCACACTGCCAAGAATGCGTGAAACCTGAATTTGTTGCACTCCCCGATCCAGGCTTTGGTGCAAATGCAATCGCGAGCGCACTTCCTCGAATGGCAGCAGTTCGATCGGGCATTGCTTGACCAGGGCGATGACCTGATCCAACATGGCCCGACGGTGAGCGCGAGCCCAGTACTTCTCGCTTTCGAACTTGGCAAACTTGTCTTCTTGACTCATCGCTATTGATATTCCTCGAATGTGGCGTCTGCTCTATAATTCGGTAAACTGATGTCTGAGAGTAACAGTCCCGCCTGTCTCATTTGCATCCGCAGATTGCGCACACAGATATCAAGAGAATCAACGCTCATCCGCGTTCTGTTTTGAACCTGCCGATGCGTGAATTGTCACGCCACAAATTCTATAGGCATTTGTACAATGATCGAAGCAACCGTGCTTTCAATCCAATTACATCACACGCCCGATCAGCCGCTCAGGCCGGTTGTGCAAGCCCGCGGGTTGGTGGAGCAGGGGCTTGAGGGTGACAGCCACAGCCTTCGCCAGCAAGGACACAAACGCCAGGTTTTGCTGCTCGACCGCTCCACATTGGACCGTTTTGCCCTTGCCCCCGGCGAATTGCGCGAGCAGATCACGATCAGCGGCGCGCCAGAGATCAGCGTGCTGCCAGGCGGCACGCGTCTGCGCGCGGGCGATATCACCCTCGAAGCCGTTGGCGATTGTGCGCCCTGTTTGCATATCGGCGAACTGCTCGGCGTGGAAGACCCGGAGGCATTTCGCCAGGCGTTGGAAAAGCGCCGAGGTTTGCTCTGCCGCGTGGTCGAAGTCGCCAACGAGGGCGCTGTACGGATCGGCGATCCTGTCGTGCAGCTTGCGTGACGCATCTCAAGAACCAGTGAATCGCCTGTCATCTGTCAAGACATCGGTTCTCACGCAATGAATTGGTTCCGAAACTCCCGCACCAAAGTCACCTGGCTGACGCCCGGCCTGCGCGTCAAACGTTGGCTGCTATTGTTGATCGTTGGGGTTACGATACTGAGCCTGGGGCTGGCCTATCTTTTACGAGCCGCGTACGCCTACGGCATGTATCCGCCCATAGTCTACTGGCTGACGCTCCAGTTCCTGCCTAGACCGGTGCGGGCGCTGCTCTTTGGATTGGTCGGGATCACGATCACGGTCTGGGCTCTGGTCGAACTCAATCGATCGCTCTTGGCGCCTTTCATCGACAGCAAAGCCGATGTGGCCGAACGTCTGTACCGCCACCGCCGTTTGGGAAGAGGATTACGGGTTGTCTGCATCGGCGGCGGCACCGGCATGCCTTCCACATTGCGCGGCCTCAGGCAATATACCGATCATATCACCGCCATCGTCACCGTCGCTGATGATGGCGGCAGTTCCGGGCGTTTGCGGGTGGGATTGGGCATGCTGCCGCCCGGCGATTTCCGTAACAATCTGGCCGCCTTGTCAGAAGCGGAAACGACGATGACCCAACTCTTCCAATACAGGTTCGCATCCGCCGAAGCCGGTCTGGACGGGCACGCGTTTGGGAATCTTTATCTGGCGGCGATGACCGCTGTGACCGGGTCATTCGAGTCCGGGCTGCTCGAATCGAGCAAAGTTCTGGCGGTCAAAGGTCGGGTGCTGCCCTCGACGCTCGAACTGGTTCAGCTCAATGCCGATGTCGTTGACGAAGATGGCCGTCTCGAACGCATTCGGGGGGAGTCGATGATCCCGACCCGTGGAGCCGGCCGCCGTATCCACAAGGTCTACCTCGATCCGGAAACGCCACGAGCTTACCCGGAAGCGATCCATGCGATTCTTGGCGCCGATATCATTGTGGCCGGACCGGGCAGCCTCTATACCAGCGTTCTGCCCAATCTCCTGGTTCCCGAAATCGCCCAGGCGGTGCGATCTTCGCGGGCGGTCAAGGTTTATGTGTGTAATATCGCCACGCAGCCTGGCGAAACCGATGACTACGATGTCGATGACCATGTACAGGCGATTTTCCAGCATGCGGGCCGGGGAGTGTTTCACTATGTCCTTGCCAACAGCGTCATCGACGAAAAAACGCCGGCGGGTCCCAATTCGGAGTGGGTGCAGCTACCGAAGGAGCAGCCAGCAGGGTATCGTCTTGTCGCCTCTGATCTGCGGGACAAGGATCGACCCTGGCGTCATGACCCCAACCGTGTCGCCCATGCGATCATGCGCATCTACGAACAGGTAATGCCCGGACATGGCGACATCGTTTAGCCGGATGGGGATAACGGGTCAGCGCAGCCGGGGCCATAATCTGAAGTCGTAGCGAACCCCGTGATTCTCTCAACGATGGACGATAGACGATAGATTTCGTTGAACCGTTGCCCATCATCAACAGTAAGGCGAGATAGCGGCCTCAAAGTGGCGTCAGTTTAAGATACAAGTATTGCGCAATGTGACAAAGCTCATAGCCGATTACAACAAAATGTGAGATACTATGCACTGCATACTGAGCGTTTGCCAGAACAATGACGTTCCAGTATGCTTTCTATTGTCTTCAACCTAAAAAACCTGGCCTGGCTTCGCAGCAGCCCTGACTTCAAATGCAGTATCAAGAATTAAAAACAGCGATATGGGCATTTGATGAACTTGGACTTTTCGCAGGAGATTCAAAGGTTAGGAAACAACGATCATTATCTTGAAGGAGTTTAAAAGATGGCATTACGCGTAGGCATCAATGGTTTCGGCCGCATTGGTCGGCAAGTATTCAAGGCCATTGAAGAAAAATACGATGGCGAGGTAGAAGTTGTAGCCATTAACGATCTGGTTGCAACCGATATCAACGCCCATTTGCTTAAATACGATTCAAATTATGGCAGATATCCCGGTGAGGTGAGCGTCGACGGTAACGACTTGATGGTCAATGGCGAACGCATCAAGGTCTTTGCCGAGCGCGACCCAAGCCAATTGCCCTGGGCTGATCAGGGCGTCGAAGTCGTTATCGAATCAACCGGCATTTTCACAAAACGAGCGCAGGCGGCCCAACACATGGTCGGCGGCGCCAAAAAAGTGATCATCTCCGCCCCCTCGTCCGACCCCGACCTGACCATCGTCTTGGGCGTGAATGAAGGCGATTACGACCCCGCCCAGCATCATGTCATCTCCAACGCTTCGTGCACGACGAACTGTCTGGCCCCTGCCGCCAAAGTGGTCGATGACAATTACGGCATCATCAAAGCCCTGATGACCACGGTGCACGCCTATACAAATGATCAGCGCATCCTCGACCTGGTTCACAAAGACCTGCGCCGCGCCCGCGCCGCCGCCCTGAACATCATCCCCACCAGCACCGGCGCCGCCCGTGCGGTCGGTCTGGTGCTGCCCAACCTCAAGGGCAAATTCGACGGCATGGCCTTGCGTGTGCCGACGCCCACAGTGTCGATTGTGGACTTCACCGCCACGGTTGAAAAACCCACCACCACCGAAGAACTTCTGGAGAAATTCCGTGAGGCCGCCAAAGGCCCCATGAAAGGCATTCTCGGCGTTTCGGATGAACCCCTCGTCAGCATGGACTTCAAGGGCGATCCCCGCTCCTCCATCATCGACGCAGGCTCGACCCAGGTTCTCGGCGGCGATCTGGTCAAGGTCGTCACCTGGTACGACAACGAGTGGGCTTATTCCGTACGCGTCGCCGATCTCTGCAAGTACATGTTGGACAAAGGCCTTTAGCGGAAGGCAGGTGGCAGGTAGCGGTTTGCACGGCTTAACGCCATCCGACCACTGCTTACCGATTACCGAAAACCGATCACTCTGAACCACCAAGGTGGTCGGGTGTGCGACGCAGCTCGCTCGAGCATCGCCCGCCCGGCCACCTTTTTTGTGCGAAGCTATGATGTAACATGAACAAGAAGACTATTCGAGATTTCGATCCAGCGGGGAAGCGCATCCTCGTCCGGGTTGATTTCAACGTCCCCCTGGATGAACATCGCCAGATCGCCGACGACACCCGCATCCAGGCGGCGCTGCCCACCCTGAAATACCTTTTGGATAATGGCGCTGACCTCATTCTGATGTCGCATTTGGGCCGGCCAAAGGGTGCGCCCGACCCGCGCTATAGCCTTGCCCCCACCGCCCATCATCTGCAATCTTTGCTCCCCGAATACAAGGTGCATATGGCCAGTGAGGTCATCGGCCCCAGCGTCGATATCCTCGTCAATGCCATGTCGCCTGACCGGCCCGGCGAAGTCGTCGTGCTGGAAAATGTCCGCTTCCATCCGGGCGAGAAGGATGGCGACCCCGAATTCGCCGCGGCGATTGCCGCTCTGGGCGACGCATATGTCAATGACGCATTTGGCACCAGCCATCGCGCCGACGCTTCGATGGTGGCCGTTGCCGAGGCCGTTCGGGCCAGGGGCGGGCCGGTGATGGCGGGCTTCCTGGTCGAGAAAGAGATCGCCTATCTCGGCAACGCCGTCAACGACCCCAAACGTCCCTTCGTCGCCATTCTGGGCGGGGCCAAAGTCTCCGACAAGATCGGCGTCATCGACAACCTTCTGGCCAAAGTCGATGCCTTGCTCATCGGCGGCGGCATGGCCAACACTTTTCTGGCTGCCAAAGGCCTGGAGATGGGCAAGTCGCTGGTCGAAGCCGAGGCGCTGAATACCGCTCGCGACCTGTTGGCAAAGGGCGGGGATAAGCTGCATCTGCCCATCGATGATGTCGCCGCCTCCGAATTCAGCGCCGAGGCGGACGCCGTTATCGTCCCCGTGGACGAAATCGCACCCGACCGCATGGTGCTCGATATCGGGCCGGAGACGATTGCGGCCTATCAAGCAGTGTTGGCCGGGGCCAAGACCGTGGTGTGGAATGGGCCGATGGGCGTGTTTGAATTCCCGCGTTTCGCCCAGGGCACTTTCGCCATCGCCCAAACCCTGGCCGGTCTCGAAGACGCTGTCACCATCATCGGCGGCGGCGATTCGGCGGCGGCCATCCAACAGGCCGGGCTGGCGGATGAGGTCAGTCATGTCTCGACCGGCGGCGGCGCTTCGCTCACATTCCTGGAAGGCGCATCCCTGCCGGGCATCGACGTTCTGGACGAAGCATGAGCTTTTGGACGACGATTCGCAAGGCGATCCTCCCCGACACGGCTGACAATCTGGAAGCGCGCAGCCATCGGCTGAATGTGCGCTGCAACCGATGCGGCGAGGTGATCCCCGTGCGCATTGATCTGTTGAACGACATCAGCCCGGACTACGCTAGCGGCCAATACGTTGTGCGCAAGACGGTCGTGGGTAATGGCGCCAACCGCTGTTTCGAACGCATCGAGGTGACCGTTTATTTCGATAAGAACAAGCGCTTGCTCAGCCAGGAAGCCGTCATGGGCGAGATCGTCGAGCCGGAGGAGTAGAGGTCAGAGGCCTGAGATCAGAAGTCAGTGATTGATTACTGCATAACCTGACGAGAAAACTATCCACAGATTGCACTGATTGACGCAGATATTTCTTTCTCAATCAGTGCAATCTGCGAAATCTGTGGATGACCTTCCATGTTCTGGTTTGCTCAAGTTAAGCGGCCACAAATCTTCAACCTGAAACTTACAACATTCAACACAATAAAACACCATGAGAAAACCAATTATCGCCGGAAACTGGAAAATGTTCACGACGGTGGATGAGGCCGTCAACCTGGCGCTGGGCGTGCGCTCCGGCGTGCGCGATATCGACAGCGTGGACGCGGTAGTCTGCCCGCCCTTTATTTCGCTTTATCCCGTGGCGGACGCGCTGGCAACGAGTAATGTCGGCGTGGGCGCGCAGGATGTCTATTTCGAGGAGCAGGGCGCTTTCACAGGCGAGGTGGCGCCGGGCATGCTGCAAGGCCTCGTCAGCTATTGCATCATCGGCCATTCTGAGCGTCGAGCCATGTTTGGCGAAACCGACGAATGGGTGAACAAGAAAGCCAAGGCGTTGCTGGCCAAAGGCATTACGCCGATCATCTGCGTGGGCGAGAGCCTGGAGCAAAATCAGGCGGGCGAGACGGATAGTTTCGTGCGCGGCCAGGTGATCGCAGCCTTGAAAGGGATTAGCGCCGCACAGGTGGCCGGTCTGGTGATCGCCTATGAGCCAATCTGGGCGATTGGCACCGGTCTCACCGCCACCGCCGCCGATGCCAACCGCATTATCGGCATTACGATCCGCGGGCAGGTCGCCGAGCTGTACGGTGAGCAGGTGGCCCAGGCGGTGCGCATCCAATATGGCGGCAGCACCAAGCCCGATAACATCGCCGGATTCATGGATCAGGCGGAGATCGATGGCGCTCTTGTCGGCGGGGCCAGCCTCACGCCCGAGAGTTTTGTCAAGATGGTCGAGGAGACAGCCCGGGTTCGAGGTCGATAACTTCCATGCTGGGAGCGTGGACGCCGCTGGTTGCGAGCCTGGCGCTGTTGCTGGCCTTGTGGTGGATGAGCCGGCGTCTGGCCTTTTACTTCATTTCCACGCTCTATGCGCTTACCGGCAACCAACTCATTTCCACGACGATCTATGCCCTGGTCATCCTGCCGGGCACACTGATTCACGAAACAAGTCACTGGCTGATGGCCCAGATCGTGGGCGTTCGCACCGGGGCCATCAGCGTCCTTCCAAAATCAACCGGCAATGGCAAACTGCGGCTTGGCTCGGTTGACGTGCGCGGCGGCAGTCTGTGGCAGCACACGTTGATCGGGCTGGCGCCGCTGCTCGTCGGCAGCCTGTTGACGGTCGCCCTGAGCTACTGGTTGGTCGATGTGGAAGCTCTGGGCGCTGCCTGGCGTTATCAGGAATGGGGCGGCATTCGAGAAGTGTTGAGCGCCACGCTCACACAGCCGGACGCCGCCCTCGGCCTCTATCTGCTCTTCACCGTCAGCGATGCCATGTTCCTGAGCGCCAGCGACCGGGCGCCCATACAGCGGATGCTGATGTATCTGGCCCTGGTTTTCATCGTACTCTATGTGACCGCATACCTGTTGGCGGACGTCCCTTCATTGCCGGCATCCTGGATTCAGGGCATGCACGACGCTTTCCGGCTGCTGGCCTGGGGATTTGCCATCGCCCTTGCAGTCCACATCACCTTCACGATTGTCTTCGCCATCGCTTTCGCACTGGTCAGGGGATTGCGACAGCGGTGATCGATTTCAGGTTCAAAGTTCGAGGTTTCAGGTTGAATGACGTTGGCAAATGAGGATGAGCGTTTCGCGGCATGGGGGATTAACGCGAAAAGACCCCCGGAAATCCGAGGGTCTCTTTCTAATCGATCTGAATTCGATCAGGAAAGGTGCGGTGTGATCCGGCTGAGCAGGCGCTCTTTGGGCATGTAGCCGACGATGCGCTCGACCGGCTTGCCGCCCTTGAACACAAGCAACGTGGGGATGCTCATGACGCCATAGGCCATGGCGGTGCTGGGGTTTGCGTCGACGTCCAGCTTGGCAACCTTGAGTTTGCCATCGTACTCGGTGGCGATTTCGTCCAGGACCGGCGCAATCAGCTTGCAAGGGCCGCACCATTCGGCCCAGAAATCGGTGACGGTCACGGTTTCACTTTCCAAAACCTGGTTCTGGAAATTCTGATCGTTTACGGGAAAGGGAGCGGACATGTGGGGTTCTCCTTCAACAATGATTGGTCTGAGAATTGGGATAACGGGTTGTGGTTACCCGATGGGTTCGCACAAATAGGTTTGAGGGAACAACATCCTACTGGGATGCTGCGATCCTGTCAATAGAGGTTTCGCAACTTTGAGCAGGTAAAGGTTGTGTTTCTTACCCAGCCAGTTCTTCCGTCCGGCATGTTTGCTTAGATGCCGATTGTTGCGTGGAGGTTTCATCGTCACGCCAGAAAAATGTTTGCAGCATCATATGTCTCCTGACACGAGTTGGCGAGGCTATTTCTGAGACCAGATGACAGTCGTCGCCCCGCCATGATACACTTCTCCACATAGTTTCCTAACACCCCCACCCCTCTGCCTCCGAAGTCCATGCGCCTCACCGCCGACCTGCACATCCATTCGCACTACTCCCGCGCCACCAGCAAAGACCTTAACTTCTTTCATCTGGCGAGATGGGCGCAGATCAAGGGCGTGCAGATCGTAGGCACGGGCGATATTGCTCACCCCGGCTGGCTGGCCGAGATGCACGAATGTCTGGAGCCAGCCGAACCGGGCCTGTTCCGCTTGCAGCCGGAGTTAGCAAAAGCGGTCGGGGACCAGGTTCCGGCGGCGTGCCGGTCGGATGTGCGTTTTCTGCTTGCGGGCGAGATCAGCAGCATCTACAAAAAGGGCGGCAAAACGCGCAAGGTGCACAATGTCATCTTCGCTCCTGACCTGCAAGCCGTGGCCGAAATTCAGACCCGGTTGGAACGGATCGGAAATATCCGCTCGGATGGCCGCCCCATTCTGGGCTTGCCCTCGCGGGATTTGCTGGAGATCATCCTCGAGGTTGACCCGGCCTGTCATCTCATCCCCGCCCACATCTGGACACCCTGGTTTTCGCTGCTCGGCTCGAAAAGCGGCTACGATTCCGTGGAGGAATGCTTCAACGATCTCACCCCGCACATCTTCGCCCTTGAGACCGGCCTCTCTTCTGACCCGCCCATGAACTGGCGCGTATCCGGTCTCGATCGCTACACCCTGGTCAGCAATTCGGATGCGCACTCGCCGCCCAAGCTGGCCCGCGAGGCCACCCTGTTCGATTGCGAACTGAGCTACGACGCCCTATTCGATGCGCTCAAATCGGGCGACCCTGCTACGTTCCGGGGCACGCTGGAATTCTTCCCCGAAGAAGGAAAATACCATCACGACGGTCATCGCAAGTGCGGCATCAATTGGGAACCGGCCACAACCATTGCCCACGACGGGTTGTGCAGCGTCTGCGGCAAACCGGTGACGGTGGGGGTGTATCACCGCGTGGAGGAACTGGCCGACCGGCCCGAAGGCGCGCCCAAGGCCAACGCCACGCCCTTCCACAGCCTCATTCCCCTGCCCGAAATCCTGGGCGAATTGCTGGGCGTGGGCGCGAGCAGCAAAAAGGTGGCGCAGGAATACGACCGCCTGCTCACCGCTCTCGGCTCGGAATTGTCGATTCTGCTCGAACTACCGCTGGTCGAGATTGCGAAATCGGGCGGGAAGAAGCTGGCTGCCGGGATCGGGCGCATGCGCCGCGGCGAGGTCAACGCCATCGGCGGCTACGACGGTGAATACGGTGTGATCAAGCTCTTCGATCAGCCGGACGAAATCGATCCGCAAATGGCTCTCTTTGCCGTCGAACAGACGATAGACGATAGACGGCAGACGATGGAATCATCGCAACCCGCCATCGTCCATCGTCCACCGTCCATCGTCCCGACGCCGAGAGTTTCCGTCAATCATCCACCATCAATCTTTGATAGTCTTAACGACCAGCAACGCGCCGCCGTCCTCACCACCGATCGCCCGCTGATCATCGTGGCCGGGCCGGGGGCAGGCAAAACCCGCACGCTCACCGCCCGCATCGCCCACCTGATCGGCGACAAAGGCGTCGCCCCCGAAGCGATCCTCGCCATCACCTTCACCAACAAGGCCGCCGGGGAGATGGCGGAGCGCCTGCGCGGGATGGTCGGGGCGGAGATTGCCGGGCGGATCACGATCCAGACCTTTCATGCCTTCGGCGCCCAATTGTTGCGGCGCTACGCCGATCGCCTCGCCCTCGACCCCAATTTCGTCATCCTCTCTGACGACGACCGCACTGCCCTGGCCCGCGCCGCCTTCCCCGATCTCGGCCAGCGCGACCTCAACGACCTTCTCGCCGCCATCTCCGCAACAAAAAACGCCGCCGACTCCCAATCCGCAATCCCCAATCCGCAATTCGCAATTTACGCCGCCGCTCTCACCATCGCCCACGCCCTCGACTTCGACGACCTCGTCGCCCTGCCCGTGCAATTGCTGGAATCCCAGCCCGACGTGCTGGCCGAGGTGCATACGCAATATCGTTGGATTTCGGTGGACGAATATCAGGACATCAACGCCGCCCAATACCGGCTTCTGAGGCTGCTCACATCGGGCAGGGCCAACCTGTGCGTGATCGGCGATCCCGACCAGGCGATCTACGGCTTCCGCGGGGCTGATTATCGCTATTTCCTGCAATTCGAGCAGGATTATCCCAACGCCGCCCGTCTGCACCTCAGCCAGAATTACCGCTCCACACAGATGATTTTGGACGCGGCCATGCAGGTGATCGCCCGCAACCCCGACCGCGCCGCCGCCGAGCTTTTCTCCGAATTTGTCGATGACGTCAAGCTCGACGTGCATCCCGCCTCCACCGACAAAGCCGAGGCCGAGTTCATCGTCCACCAGATCGAGCAGATGGTGGGAGGAACGAGTTATTTCTCGCTCGATTCGGGCCGGGTGGATGACGACACCCGCCCGGTCGATTTCGCGTTCGGTGACTTCGCCGTGCTCTATCGCCTCAACGCCCTGGCCCGACCGCTGATCGAAGCGCTCGAACGCTCCGGCATCCCCTACCAGACCGTGGGCCAGACGCCCTTTTTTGCCCGAACCGATGTGCAGGTCGGCCTGGCCGGGATGTGGCTGATCGAAAATCCGAAATCGACGATCCATCGCCAGCGATTCGGTGCACGACTTCCCCTGGCCGCGCGGCCCGACGCCAGGGTCAGCGAGATAGCCGGGTTGGCAGCCCAGGCAGCCGGGCTGGATGAAACGACGACGCGGCAACTCGTGGCGCGGGCGCAGCCCTTCGGCAGTGATTTGCGGGCATTCCTGGAAATGACTGTCCTCGGCAGCGAGACTGATTTCTATGACCCCCGCGCCGACCGGGTGACGCTGATGACTTTGCACGCGGCCAAAGGTCTGGAATTCCCGGTCGTATTTATCGCTGGCTGCGAGGAGGGTTTGCTGCCTTACGAACGGGCGGGCGAAGGCGACCGTGCGCGGTCGTCGAATGTCGAGGAAGAACGCCGCCTATTTTACGTGGGCATGACGCGGGCGCAACGCAAACTCGTGCTCAGCCACGCCCGCCGCCGTTTCCTCTTCGGCCAGTTCATGGAGAATCCCCGCTCGCGCTTCATCGCCGACATCGAGACGGCGCTGCTGGAGTTGAAAAAGATGGTTGGGGGCAAGCGCAAACGCTCGGAACCGGAAGCGGAACAGTTGAGTTTGTTCTGAAACTCTGAATTCTAGAACGTTTCGGGTTGTCATGCCGCTGTGCTATGATGATGCCTGTAAGTTGAGTAGCAACTTGACAGGATGCATGTAATGGATGGAATGAATTCACTTTTCGGACATGAGGTTATTCTAGAAGAAGAATATCGCGCAGATGCGAATTTGGTGCTGTTTCATGGCGATGTTTTGGATTTTCTTGCCACCATCCCTGACGAAATCATTCAGCTTGTTGTAACATCTCCACCCTACAACATAGGAAAAGAATACGAAACACGCGTAAGTATTGATGAATATTTGGAACAGCAAGGCAATGTCATCGCTGAACTCCATCGAGTGCTTTCGCCAAACGGAAGCATTTGTTGGCAAGTGGGTAATTATGTAGAAAACGGAGAGATTTTTCCTCTCGTCATTTATTATTATCCAATATTCAAAGACCTTGGCATGAAGTTGCGTAATCGCATCGTCTGGCATTTTGGGCATGGCCTGCACGCAAAAAACCGTTTTTCGGGACGCTATGAAACGTTGCTCTGGTTTTCAAAGGGGGACGAATATATCTTCAACCTTGATCCAGTACGTATACCGTCAAAGTATCCGGGCAAACGTCATTACAAGGGCCCGAACAAGGGAAGTCTTTCTGGAAATCCTAAGGGCAAGAACCCATCGGATATCTGGTTTTTGATGGAGAAAGAATGGGAAACAGGTCTTTGGGATATCCCGAATGTAAAATCAAATCACCCTGAAAAAACAGTTCATCCCGCCCAGTTTCCAATCGAATTGGTAGAACGGTGCGTTCTCTCGATGAGCGAAGAAGGAGATTGGGTTCTAGATCCGTATTCTGGCGTCGGCTCCACGCTCATTGCAGCGCTAAAACAAGGGCGTAAGGGGATGGGATGTGAAAAAGAGGCAGAGTACGTAGAAATTGCAGAAGATCGGTTACGCAAATTCTTCGCGGGCAGCCTGAGTATCCGTCCGATGGGCAAACCTGTCCACCAACCGACTGGCAGGGAGAAAATCGCGCAATTCCCAGAAGCATGGACAACGCCTCATCTTCTGGAAAACAAGCCAACATGGGCTAATCCGTCCCAGGATGGTGACCAAGAGTGAGGATTATCGAACGTTACTCACATCTTAACGGGTGGGAGTTTCTGGTTGTTCACAAACCACAGTTGTGGGACGAGATACAGACCGTTGTTGCAGCAGTCGACGCCAACGCTTGTAGAACCAAACTATCGCGCGAGAAACGCAAAAAAGGGGAATTGCTTTATAGTCCGGTTGACATGAACACTGCTTTCAAGAACTTGTTGATCACCAGGAATTGGCGAGAAAGCCGCGTCAGTTATTGGGTCACTGGTGATGAAAGGCTCATTCGCAAGACCTTAGGAATAGTTTCCGCTGAGCAAAAACAAGAGATTGAAGCTGCAGGACATGTACCTATTTACAGCTACAACCAGACGGACTTCGTGAAAGAGAGGGTCGCCATTGAAGTGCAATTCGGAAAGTACGCATTTGTGGCTTATGACCTGTTTGTCAAACACCTGGCATTCTATGTTGGCGATGAAATCGATGTCTGCATAGAAATACTGCCGATGAAATCGCTACAATCGCAGATGAGTTCCGGGATCGGGTACTATGAGGGGGAATTGTACAACGTGATAAGACAAGGGAGGGGCGTGCCAGCAGTGCCGCTGGTGCTTCTTGGCATTGACGCCTAACACGGCTTAACGACTGCCCTTCTCGGCCAGAATCAGACAATTATCTTGCTGATGGATTCCTACGCTCAACTTCGAGATCAGTCACAATGAAACACCTCATTTTCGTTCTCAAACCCATAAGCCGTCTACTTCTGTTGGATGTACTCAGACACCCTGACACTCGGCCTATCATGATTTGGGGTGTGCTTTGGATTCTGTTTGGCACTGTGCTTTTTCACTGGCTGGAGGGTTGGAACTGGATCGACTCGCTGTATTTCACCATTATCTCACTGACCACAGTCGGATATGGTGACTTCACGCCCACGACGCCGTTAACCAAGTTGATCGCCAGCTTTTTCATCCTGAACGGCGTGGCTATTCTTTTGGGACTGCTCGACCAAATACGAAAGGTGCGAAGCGAGAATCTCATGGCTCGAGTCGAACGCGCCCAGAAAAGCGAGGCTTAACCCGACGCTTTTGGCTGGCGATTGGCTCTTACTCTGATGCATTTCGCTTGCCGCTGTAATCCGCCATGTCCAACTCGATAGCCCTCGTTCACGATTGGCTCAACCAGGTCGGCGGGGCCGAAGATGTTTTGATCGAATTCATGGCGCTGTTCTCCGATGCGCCCGTTTACACATCGATCTACGCGCCGGACAAAATGCCGGATGTCATGCGGGCGTGGGACATCCATACGAACTGGCTCGACAGGCTGCCCGGCATCCACGAACATCATCAACCCTACCTGCCGCTCTACCCCCTTGGTTTCGCGCAGACCGACCTGAGCGATTTCGACATCGTGCTCAGCAACAAATCGGGCTTTTGTCATGGGGTCAAGACCGCGCCGGATAAACCGCATATCTGTTATTGCCTGACGCCCACACGCTACCTGTGGCTGTCCGACGCTTACCTGGAACGCGAGGGCATGGGCAAAATGGCTGGGCTGGCTTTGAAGCCGCTCATCACCGCGCTACGCCGGTGGGATTACGCCGCCGCCCAGCGCGTCACGCAGTTCATCGCCATTTCCACCGAGATTCAGGCTCGCATCCGCCGCTTTTACGACCGCGGTAGCGATATCATCTACCCGCCGGTCGATACCGAACGCTTTCGCCCGAATGGTAAGCCGCCCGAACCTTTCTTCCTCTCCCTCGGTCGCCTGATCCCGTACAAGCGCGTTGATCTCGCCATCCGCGCCTGCAATCAGGCGGGGGTGAAGCTGATCGTCGCCGGGAGCGGTCGGGACAGAGAGCAGCTTGAGGAAATCGCCGGGCCTACGGTCGAGTTTCTGGGTCGGGTGTCGGATGCCGATGTCGCCGATCTGATGGCTCGCTGTCAGGCTTTTCTATTCCCTGGCCTGGAGGACTTCGGGATCACGCCGTTGCAAGCTCAGGCTTCCGGTCGTCCGGTGATCGCCTATGGCGCAGGCGGGGCGCTGGACACGGTCGAACCTGGCCTCACCGGCGAGTTCTTTCCCGCACAGACTGTCGATTCGTTGGCCGCCGCTCTCACCGCCTTCGATCCCGAACACTATTCATTTCAGACGTGCCGGACTAATGCCGAGCGTTTCAGCGCCGAACGTTTCCGCAGAGAAATCGCTGACTACGTCGCCAGGGTGCAACGAGACTATGAGACGACTTAATTGCGCACGTCGAGAATGTTGGTCAAGAAGAAAACCAGGATCAGGCTCAGAAGCAGGAATAAAGCCATTTTTTGGACCTCCGATTGTGCTTGATGACAGCGCCACCGACACAATTGCCGAGATTAGCACAGGCCAGACCAGAGCGCTGCACGTTTTCCGGTCGATTGCCCTTCCCTATCCCTACACAACCCGCAGTTTTGGCGGTGCGAGAACCGTCTAGTAAGATAGCTAATTATGTCAGACGTACTGTTGGCCGGCACAAGCAAAGAACTTAAGAGACTGCTTGACATCGGCGAATATGAGGCCGGATTCGCATTAGGCCGCCATATTTTGCGTTACTATCCGCGCCACCTGGAAACCTACGCCCAACTGGGCATTGCCGCAGTGCAGGCTGGGCTTTTTGCCGATGCCGCCGATGTGCTGCGCCGTGCGTTGAGCGGCGACCCGGAATCGGGCGAGCTGTGGCAGGCAATGTTCCAGGCCGCCGCCGCCCTCGGACTGACCAAAGAGGCCGACATTGCCGCCCGTCATGCCGGAGATTTGAACCCGGAGCAGGCGCAAGGGCAGCTAACCGATATGGCGCAGGCGGCGCTGGCCGCACAACACGAGGATTGGTCCGCCGCCTTGCAGGCATATCACAACGCCTACGAGCAGGACGAGGCGCGCATGGATGCGGCGCTGGGGCTGGCCACGACCTTGTGGCGCGTCCAGAGAGTCGAATCAGCCCGAACCCTGGCCGAAATCGTCAGCGAAGAACTACCCTTTTCGCTCAAGGCGCAATTGCTGCTGGCGATGACGGCAGAGCAGGAAGGAGACGCGCCCGCTGCCGAGCAGCATCGTCGCATCGCGCTCAGCCTCGATCCCGACGGCTTATACGCCTGGCGTTGGTTTGGCGACCCCGGCCAGCCTTCACCGCCACCCGCCGCCACCTTGCCAGCCTGGGACTCCTCCGTCCGCTGGCCCCTGGCCTTGTCATAGTCACTCGACCAAACAACATACTTCACCACAAACCAAACCATCCAAAGGAGAACCCCACTACAAAATGGAACGAACATTCATCATGCTCAAGCCCGATGCCGTACAGCGCGGCTTGATTGGCGAGATCATCAGCCGTTTCGAGCGCCGTGGCCTCAAACTGGTTGGAATGCGCTTTATGCACGTGCCGAAATCGCTGGCCGAAGAACACTATGCCGTACACAAAGAGCGCCCGTTTTATAACGGCCTGATCGAATACATCACCTCCGGCCCTGTCGTGGCGATGGTGTGGGAAGGCCCGAACGCCATTGCCGCCGCCCGCAGCACGATGGGCGCCACCAATCCCGTCAACGCCGCCCCCGGCACCATCCGCGCCGACTTCGGCATGGAGATCGGTCGCAATCTCGTGCACGGCTCCGATGGCAACGAGACAGCCGCCTTCGAGATAGGCCTCTGGTTCGGCGATGAAACCCCCAGCTGGGATCGTGACACCGACCGCTGGATATTGGAATAGTTGCAACAAAAGAGACTGGGGCGTGTCCCCCAGTCTCTTTTATCTTCGGGCCTCCGAGCCGTCGCCGCCCTGGGTGAGGCGATAGGCCAGCAGAATGGGGATCGTGGTCAACAAAATCATGAACAGGGCGACCACATTGGTAACGGGACGGTCGCGTGGCCGGGTGAGCTGGCTGAATATCCAGATCGGCAGCGTGCTCTGCTGTCCGGCGGTAAAGGTGGTGACGATGACTTCATCAAAAGAGAGGGCAAAGGCCAGCATGCCGCCGGCCAATAATGCGGTGGCAATACTGGGAAACAACACGTGCCGAAATGTCTGGAAGCCATCCGCGCCGAGGTCCATCGAAGCCTCGACCAGTGACCACGAGGTGCGGCGGAAGCGGGCGATGACATTGTTGTAGACCACGACAATGCAAAATGTAGCGTGCCCGATGATGATCGTCCAATAGCTGAAGGGGATATCGAAGAAGCCGATGGTGGAGCGCAAGGCGATGCCGGTGACGATGCCGGGCAGAGCGATGGGCAGGAGCAACAGGAATGATACGGACTCGCGCCCGAAAAAACGGCTGCGCGAGATAGCCGCCGCTGCCAGGGTTCCCAAAACCAGCGCTGCCAAAGTCGCCACCAGCGCCACTCGCAATGACAGACCCAACGCAGCCCAAAAATCCGCTCGTTCGGCTGCCACCCCGAACCACTGCGTCGTCAGTCCTGGCAGCGGAAAGGTATAGGCGGCCTCGTCCGTTGTGAAGGCATAGAGGGCGATAATCCACACCGGCAGATTGAGAAACAGAACCACGCCGATGGTCGTCCATTTCAGAAAGTGGGAAGGATGCTGGTCGCTCATCTACAACTTACAGCGCCTCGAACGCACCCATGCGCCGGGCGATGAGCAGGTAAATTGCCATGATCAGAATTGGCCCCATGGTCATGGCTGCAGCAAGGGGCACATTGCCGGATGTGCCCTGGTGCGATAGCACCGCCTGCCCGATAAAAAAGGCCGAATTGCCGAGCACGGTGGGGACAATGAAATCGCCGAGGGTGAGGGAGAAGGTGAAGATCGAGCCAGCGATGACGCCAGGGATAGCCAGGGGCAGCGTCACTTTGCGAAAGGTCGTGCGCGGGTGAGCGCCCAGATCGCCGGAGGCTTCGAGCAGCGACGAAGGCACGCGCTCCAGAGATGCCTGGATCGGCAGCACCATGTAGGGCAGCCACACGTAGACGAATACGATGAACATACCCATCGGTGAAATCGACAACGACGGCCCGCCGATGCCTGGCAGGCTCAACACCCATTGCAATACCGCATCCAACCCCGCCTGTTGAATCACCCAACTCACGATGCCTTCCTTGGCCAGGATTAATTTCCACGAATACACGCGCACCAGATAACTGGACCACAGAGGCAGCATGACCGACAGATACAGGAGCGGTTTGAGGCGCGGGGAAGCGTAGCGGGCGATGTAATAGGCAAGGGGAAAGGCGAGAAGCGCACAGGCAATCGTGACCGCAGCCGCCATGCCTGCCGTGCGCAGGAAAATGTCCAGATTCGCCGGGCTTAGCACATCGGCGTAGGTGCGCAGGCTGAACTCGCGCACGATCTGGCCGGTAAAATCATCCAGATAGAAAAAGCTCTGGACGAGCATGGTGGACAACGACCCTAGGTAAATCACACCCAGCCATAGCAACACAGGGCCAAGCAGCAAAGCCAGCATCAGGGCCGGTTGCAGATACAGCCGGGTGGAGACGCGTCGCAGCATGTTACGCCCCAATCACCTGGTTATGGGCGGGATTCCAGGACAATTGCACGCGCTGCCCGCGTAGATGATGCACGTCCATCGAGGTCGTGTGCAGGTTTTGCTCGACCACGGTCAATTCGGCCCCGGCATCGAGCCACACAACATAGCGCGTGTACATGCCCAGATAAATCACATCCCGAATCACACCGGCGGCGTTGCATTGTCCGGCAGGCGTTTCCGTCCCGGTCTCGGCGAGATGGATTTTCTCAGGGCGGATGGCGAACGTCTGCGGGGAACCGGTGATCGCCTGGGCGACATCCCCTTGCAACAGATTGGAGACGCCCACAAACCCGGCCACGAAAGCTGTGGCCGGTCGCTCATAGATTTCGGCGGGGGTCCCCACCTGTTCGATTTTGCCCAAATTGAACACCGCCATGCGGTCGCTCATCGTCAGGGCTTCTTCCTGATCGTGCGTCACATAGACGAAGGTGATGCCGACCTGCTGTTGGATATTCTTGAGTTCGATCTGCATCGCCTGCCGCAGTTTCAGATCGAGCGCGCCCAAAGGCTCGTCGAGCAGCAAAACGCGCGGGCGGTTGATCAAAGCCCGGGCCAGGGCGACGCGCTGGCGCTGGCCGCCCGAAAGCTGCGACGGCTTGCGTTCTCCCAGGTTGGCGAGATGCACCAGTTCCAATATCTCCTGCACCCGCCGCGCTCGCTCCGGCTTTGGCGTCTTTTTGATCATCAGGCCATAGCCCACGTTCTCGGCCACGGTCATGTGCGGGAACAGGGCGTAATCCTGGAAGACCGTGTTGACATCGCGCTCGTACGGCGGCAGATTCGACACATCCTTGCCGTGCAAAAATATCTGCCCGGTCGTGGGTCGTTCGAACCCGGCCACCATGCGCAGGCTGGTGGTCTTCCCAGAGCCGGACGGGCCGAGCAGGGTGAAGAATTCACCATCCTCGATATCGAGATTGATGTCATCGACAGCTTTGACTGCGCCGAAGTGACGGCTGACGTTGACAAAGCGAATGGCGGATGCGGAATCGCTATCGGGCAATGGTTCCCTCCAAGTTACGAATCGGGTTTACGAGCGGAATCATACGTGAGCGATCATCACGTGCTTGGTGATCTGGTAATCGCCCACCGCTTCAGAGGAAAGGTCTTTGCCGAAGCCGGACTGCTTGAATCCGCCATGCGGGGTTTCGGAGGTAAGGGGGATATGGTCGTTGACCCAGACGGTGCCAAATTCAAGCTGAGACGACACCCGCATCGCCCGGCCCACGTCCTTCGTGAAGAGCGCAGCCGCCAGCCCATAGACGACATCGTTGGCCAGACGCACCGCCTCTTCCTCATCGTCGAACGGCTGTACTGTGACCACTGGGCCGAACACTTCATTTTGCACGATCTCCCACCCCTGCTCCACGCCTGAGATCACGGTGGGCTCGTAATAATAGCCTTGATTGGCGCCTGCCGGGACGCCCCCGCCCGTAAGAATCTTCCCGCCCTGGCTGCGCGCCCGATCCACGAATCCGGCCACCCGCTCGCGTTGGCAGCCCGATACCAGCGGCCCCATCTGCGTGTCCGCATCGAAGGGATCGCCCACCTGCACTTCGCGCATGCCCGCGACCAGCGCTTCTTGCGCTTGCCCGAACAGGTTGCGAGCGGCGTACACGCGGGTGGCGGCTGTGCAATCCTGGCCGGTGTTGAAAGTCGCCCCAGCCACTGTTTTCTCGACCACCAGATCGAGATCGGCGTCATCGAAGACCACGATCGGCGCTTTGCCGCCAAGTTCCAGATGCAGGCGTTTGAGGGTCTTACTTGCCGTTTCCATGACGCGCTGGCCGGTGGCGCTGGAGCCTGTGATGCTGATCATGCGCACATCGGGGTGTTCGACCAGCGCCTGCCCGGTCTCATTACCGCCGGTGACTACGTTGAACACGCCGTCGGGAATCCCCGCCTCCGTCGCCAATTCGGCCAGCCGCAACGTGGTCAGGGGCGTGGCGGGGGCGGGTTTGAGCACCACGGTGCAGCCAGCAGCCAGGGCAGGACCGATCTTCCACACCGCCATCATGATCGGATAGTTCCACGGGGCGATCTGCCCGACCACACCCACCGGCTCGCGCCGCGACATCGACGTGTACCCCGCCATGAATTCGCCCGCCCTGGCCCCGTGCGTATCCCGCGCTGCCCCGGCGAAAAAGCGCAGGTTGTCGATTGCCATGCCCAGATCGAGCAGGCTGACGTATTCGTAGGGTTTCCCGGTGTTCAAGGATTCAAGCCGGGCCAATTCCTCGGTGTGGGCTTCGAGCAGATCGGCCAGTTTGAGCATGGCCAATGAGCGTTCGCCGGGCGTCTTGCGCGACCAGCGGCCATCGTAAAATGCGGTGCGCGCGGCCTGCACCGCTGCATCGACATCGCTACGGCTGGCGTCGATAACCTGGGCGATGGCGTCGCCGGTCGCCGGATTCTCAATTTCGCTCAGGCCGCCGTCGTCGCTATTTCGCCAGCCGCCATCAATCCAAAGACGATAATCCATGATTTCTCCTGGGAATTGTGGTGCGACGCACGGTCAACGTGCGTCGCACGTGCACATTCGGGAATTAGCGACCGCCGATCACAGCGATGTAGTTCGTCACCCACTCGTGATAGGGCACGCATTCCTCACTGCCGCCGCAGTTAGCGACAGGCGTCTTCCAGAAAGCGATCTTGTCAAAATTGCCCAGGCCGTTGGTGTCGCATCCGCCATCGCCCAACAATTCGTTGCCTTCACAGGCGACCAGTACAGCCGGGACTGAGCCAAACCAAGCCGCCAGATCACCCTGCAACTTGGGATTGATCGAATGTTCCAGCCACTTGTAAGCGCAATTCGGATGCGGGGCTTCGGAGTGAACCATGGAGGTGTCCGCCCAACCGGTGGCGCCTTCGCTGGGGATGACGCTGCCAATAGGCGCGCCGCCCGCCTGTAGCAGGTTCACTTGGAACGGCCATGAACTGGAGGCGACCACGCCCTCGTTGGTGAAATCGTCCATCTGAATGAACGCGTCGTGCCAATAACGGCCCACAAGCTCACGTTGTTGCCGCAGCAAGTCGAGGGCGGCGTTGAACTGATCCCGCGTCAGGGCGTAAGGGTCCTCAATGCCGAGTTCAGGGTTATGCGCTTTCAGGTAAAGCGCGGCGTCGGCGATGTAAATCGGCCCGTCGAACGCCTGCACCCGACCTTTGTTCGATTGCCCGTCCGCCAGGGTCATCTCTTCATAGACCACGTTCCAGCTTTCAGGCGCTTCGCCGCCAAAAGCCTCGGTGTTGTACATCAGCACGTTGGAACCCCACTGATAGGGGACGCCATAATGCTTGCCATCCACGGTGTGCCATTCGGCGCTTTGCAGGCGGGGATCGACAGCACCCCAGCTTGGGATCAGGTCGGTGTTGATCTCCTGCACGGTTCCGCCAGAGATCAGGCGCAGGCTGGCGTCGCCGGAAGCCGTGACGACGTCGAAACCGCCCTCGTTCATCAGCGCCACCATCTCGTCCGATGTGGCCGCGACTTTGACATTGACCTTACAACCGGTCTCCGCCTCGAAATCGGTGACCCAATCAAAAGCCGGGTCGGTTTCACCGCGTTCGATATACCCGGCCCAGGCGACGATATTGACCTCACCTTCGCCCTCCCCGACCTCCGTCATCATGCCGCCTTCCTCTGCTGGGGCTTCCGCAGGAGCGGCAGGCGCAGGCGCTGCCGGCGCAGCTGGTGCGGCGCAAGCGGACAGGACTATCGCCAGCGTCAGCATACTGATTACCGCAATAAACAAGATGCGATAAGTCTTCACAGGTGTTCTCCTCTTTGAGTGTGTGGAAAAGTAGATGCGTGTGGAACGATCAGTCGAGGTTTGCGATTGTTGCGGCGCCTCCTTGCGAATGCAAATGAATCAATTGCAGAGATTCAGCGTTGTTGAAACATGCAATCTCACGTCAGCCACTCAAGAATGTTTGCGGAATCATACTGGCTTTTTCGGGGTTGTCAAACGCACCGCGGAATAGCGCCTCGAACGTGATCCTGCGGTCCGGATGCATTTCCGTGCGAAATCCGCCATACAAAATTCGGGTTGCAGGAGACAGCCATCAGGTTTGACAAATAGGCTAAAATCTGGGACGCTGAGAGGCTACTTCTCACGGCGATTCTCCATTACGCATCCGATATGACATTGTCCATTTCCGAATATCAGAATTGGCTTCATGCCTACGACATCGAACGCGGGTTCGACCAGGTATTGCCCAGCCAGACCCTGGTGCACGCCCTGGAGGAGATGGGCGAAATCGCTCGAGAGGTGCTCTATCTGGACGGCTATCGCGAGGATGAGGACAGAGAAGGGAGACGAGCGCTGCTGGCGGCGGAACTGGCGGACTGCATGACATTCCTCTTCAAATTAGCCTATCAGTTCGACATCGATATGGAGCAGGCGTTGCGGGAAAATCAGCCAAAAGCATATCAACGCTTTCCAGTCGAACAAGGGCGGATGCTTATCGACCGTTATATTCAACGCCAGCGCCGGGGGATGGAACGCTGGCTGAATGACGTGTAAAGGGATCGTTGCTGATGTCACCGACTGAACCCGCAGCCCGACTTCTGGTCATCGGGCTAGATGGAGGGACATGGGATGTCTTTGGGCCGCTCTGCGATTTGGGTGAGATGCCCAATCTGGCACGGTTGCGCGCCAACAGCGTTTGGTCGCCGCTCCTTTCCACGCAGCCTCCTTTCACCGCCCCCGCCTGGGCGACTTTCACAACCGGGGTGAATCCCGGCAAACATGGGGTGTTGCATTTCCTGCAGAAACCGGACGATCCGGCAGCGTCGTTACGCGGCGAGGGCGTGCCCATCAACAGCACGTTCGTGCGCTCGCCCGACATGTGGGCCTACTTCAATGCAGCGGGGCGCTCAGTCGGCAGCATCAACATGCCTCTGAGCTATCCCCTGGCCGAGATAAACGGATTTTCCGTGTCCGGGATGCTGACGCCGCCTGACGTGCGCGATTGGACTCGCCCCCCCGATCTGGCTTCTGAACTCCCCGGTTACATCGTCGACCTGGATTACGGGCGGCCTGGGCAAACCATGCGCTCAGAGGAACTCCCCTCGCTGGCGCAATTGCTCGCCGATGTGACGAACATGACCGAACGGCGGGGCTTCAACGCCATCCGCCTGATTCAAACTCGACCCTGGGATGTGTTCTCGATCGTTTTCACGGGCACGGACCGCATCTTTCATCACTTCTGGCACTATGTGCAGCCCGACGAAGCTGAAGATGGATACAGCCTCGATGTGAAATTGGCGAATGGCCTACAGAACTATTTTCGCCTGCTTGATAATATCCTGGGCAGTCTGATTCGCTCAGCGGGCAGCAACGCCAACGTCGTCATCATGTCGGATCATGGCTTTGGGCCTGCCGCTGTGAACTGGACGCATCTGAATAATTGGGTGCTGGAACTGGGGGTTTTGCGTCTGCGCTCCGGCGGCGATTCCTGGGTGCAGCGCATGAAAAAGCAATCGCCTTGGCTGCGCGACATTGCCAAGCGCATCCTGCCGGCCGAGGCGCGCGATGCGGTGCGGCGCGCCGGTCATCTGGCCGACGCCGTCGATTGGGCGCAGACTCAGGCCTGGGTGGAACCGTTGTACAATAACGTGGCCGGCCTCTACCTGAACCGGGCCGATCGTTATGCAGATGGCATTGTCAAACCTGATCAAGTGGACGCACTGCGCCGTAAGCTGACCGAGGAAGCGCACAAACTGCGCATCCCCGGCACCGACACGCCGCTCGTGCTGGATGTGCAAACGCGCGAACAACTCTATCGCGGCCCCTACGTCGAACGGTTCCCCGATCTGATCCTCACCCTTGACCTGGCGCATGTGGTCGTGCCCACCCTGGGTTCGACATTGATCACCCCCGTCACAAAACTCGTGCGCAGCGGCGACCATCGGCCCGAAGGCATGTTCCTGGCGTCCGGCCCCAACATCGCCCGCGGACGCCTTGAGACCACTCCTCACCTGCTCGACCTGGCCCCAACGTTGCTCTGTCTGGCTGGTCTGCCGGTTCCCGAAAGCATGGATGGCGATGTGATCGTGTCTGCGCTCAGCCCACAATTTCTGGCGAAGCACCCACCGCAGAGCGGTCCTTCGCTGGCGATTACGACGCCGCCGACCGCGCTGAGCGATCTGGAAAGCAACGCCATCAACCAGCGTTTGCGCAGCCTGGGTTACCTGTAGCAGGGCGGGCCAGCACCATGTTTCTGGTCATCGGGCTGGACGGGGCAGATTGGCGCATCCTCGATCCGTGGCTGGATTCCGGCGACCTGCCAAATCTGGCAAAGTTGCGCCAGCGGGGCTGCTGGGGAAATCTTCGTTCAACCATTCGCCCTGAATCCTCCACTGCCTGGGCCGCCTTCGCCACCGGGGTCAACTCCGGCGTCCACGGCGTTTTTGGATTCTTCGCCCAACAACCGCATACCTATACGACCACGATCAACACGGCCAGCGCCATCCGCAGCTCCAGCTTCTGGCGACACGCGGCGGCGATGGGCAAGCGCGTCGCCCTGCTGAATGTGCCCATGACCTATCCGCCCCGCCCGTTGCCGGGAGGCGAGATCGTGGCCGGGATGCTCTCCCCCAGCCTGCATAGCGAGTTCACGTATCCGGCTGATCTGCGCACGGCGTTGCTGTCCGCCGTGCCCGACTACGTGATCAACGTCGAGCGCACGGGGCTTGGTCTGCGCCAATTCATTCGCGAGACGACTAAATCAGTCCGGGCGCGGGGCAAAGCCGGGCTGTGGCTGCTGGGGCGGCAGGCCTGGGATGCGGCGGTTATCGTCTTCACGGAAACCGACCGCCTGCAACACTATACGCTGCACCTACTGGATGCCAATCACCCCCGCCACGATCCGAACGAAGCCAGGCAATTGTTGCCGGACCTGTTGGCCGCCTATGTCGCCATCGATGATGCCGTCGGCGATTTGTTGAACACAGCCGGTGCCGATGTCACCGTCATCCTGCTCAGCGACCACGGATTCGCACCGTGCGCACATACTTTTTGGCCGAATGTGTGGCTGGAGCAACGGGGGTTATTGGTGCGGAACCAGACGGATGCATCGCAGTCCGTCTGGTGGCAGGGCTTGCGCGGGCATGCGCGGCTGCGGCGATTGAAGCGACAATTGCCGATCGTGCGCGATTGGCGACGACCGCCCTCGCCCGACGCGCCGCTGGCCGGGATCGATTGGTCGCGGACGAGCGCCGTTTACAGCCCCACCGGCGGCATCCGGTTCAACGTACGCGGACGCGAGCCGGAAGGGGTTTTGACGGAAAGCGAGGTGAACGAGTTGGGCGAGCGATTACGACAGGAATTGGTTGATTGGGCGGATGAGAAGTCCGGCATTGCGCCGGTGCTGGCCGTGTACAAACGAGGCGAACTCTACGCGGGCGATCAAACGAATCACGCGCCAGACCTGATCGTGGAGCCGTATCGAGCCGAGCGTGATCCCGACCGGAATTGCGCTATCCGCACGGGGTTTGCCCAGGGCGCGTTGACTTCAAGCGGCGACCTCACCGGGAATCACACGCTGGACGGGATCGTGCTGGCGGCCGGGCCAGGGCTGCGCCAGGGCGACATTGCCGATGCCCGGCTGTTGGACATCGCCCCCACCCTGCTCTATGCTCTGGGCGCTGCGATTCCCGCCCACATGGAAGGTCGGGTTCTGGAATTGTGGCAGAATATGCGCCCAGTCGAACGAACGGCGGCGACCGACGTGCAGGGCTTTGGTGCGAGCGGTGGGAACATCGAGACCGAGGACGAGGCTCTGGTGACCGAAAGGCTTCGATCGCTGGGCTATCTCTGAAATGTGCCACCATGCGCCTGTTATTTGTGATCCCGACATCGCCCGTGCCGGTTTTCAGCGGCGGCAGCCAGCGCATCGTGCAGGTGTTGCGGCGGCTGGCGACCCGGCATGAAGTCATCGTCGCCGGATTCTGGCGGAGCGAGGAACAGAGGGCGGGATTAGAGCGGTTCGGTGAGGAACTCAATATCCGGGTCGAGCCGGTGGCATTCGAACGTATGCACGTCAACTCACGCCTGCCTGCCGTCTTGCTGCGCCGCGCCCGCGCCCGATTCGGCCATTTGCCCGCGGATGTGGTCATGTGGGATCAGCCGCAGATGCACCGGGCTATCGGCCAAATCATCGCCACCCACTCGCCCCACCTGCTCCAGGCCGAATACCCTTACCTCGCCCCCTATGCCCTGGCCCAACCCACCTTGCCAAAAACCCTGGCGATCTACGAAGTCCCCAGCATTCATTTTGGCGATCAGGCCGATCTGGCCGCAAACAACGTTGAGCGAACCCGCCTCCGTCGTCAGGCCTCAGCCTGGCGGGATTACGAGAGCGCCGTCTGTCCACAATTCGATCTGACCGTCACGGTATCAGCGGAGGATGCCGGTGTGATCGAAGGTCAAGCGCCCTCAGCGCGGGTGGCCGTCTGGCCGAATGGCGTGGACACGAAAGCGCTGCAACCTGGCCCAATCCGCCCGCAGGCAAACCGCCTGTTGTTCGTTGGCTCGCCCAACCATGCCCCGAATATCGATGGGGCCTGCTGGCTGTTACGAGAAATCTGGCCTGTGTTGCGCGCTCGCCATCCTGATTTGCGGCTCACCCTGACCAATATGGACACGCAGGCCGTGAGGGCATGTGCGCAACCTGGGGTGGAGATCACCGGGCGGCTGCCCGATCTCACGCCGGAATACCGCCGTGCCGATATCGCCCTGGCGCCGCTGCGGGCGGGCGCGGGCACGCGTTTGAAAGTTCTGGAAGCATTCGCGCAGGGCGTGCCAGTCGTCAGTACCAGCATCGGTCACAAAGGTTTGCAGGCCGTCCCCGGCGTTCACCTTCTCAGCGCCGATACGGTGAATGATTTTGTGGCGGCGATTCAGCGCCTGCTCGAATCCGCCGACCTGCGACGCCGTCTGGCAGATTCCGCCCGGAGACTGGTGGAAGAACAGTATGATTGGGACAGGATAGCTGAACTGCACGAACAGGGATTCGGCGAGGTTCTGGAAAACCGAGACCTAAAAAGCCTTTGATTCGACTGCCCTGTTTAGGGCGTCAGAACCCGCGCAAATCCGTGCTCTGCCGCCGGGTCAGCCCCTCTTTGGGCAGGCGTTTGAGCACCACATAATTCAGTCCGTTGGCCTCGCAAAATTCACGTTTTTCCGCCACATCGCCATCTTCGTTCACAGCGTAAATGTCTGGCCTCAGTCGGGCGATCTCCGGGGCGGCGTCCATCCAGCCGCTGCCGGAGGAGATCAACGCCTGCGTGACAAAACGGATCGATTGCACCATAAAGCGCCGCTCATCCTCAGGGAACAGGGGATGACCCTCGCCTTTCAGGAGGGCTAAGTTGGCGTCATTGCCCACCACCACATATAGATCGCCCAGGGCCGACGTCTCTTCGAAAAAGCGCACATGGCCGGAGTGGAACCAGTCATAACAGCCGGTGACGACGACTTTCTTGCGGCCAGAATTCGTACCATCGACCGGCGGCAGGGGGAAGCCAGCCAGGTCGGGTGCCGTCAATACGACATAGCCCAGGCCATGCTGCCGACAATACGCTCGTTTTGCTTCGCTGTCCTCCCCTTCCACCACAACCCAAACGGCCTGCGACATCCCATCCAGTTCCGGCAATGAATCCGCATCGATCGCATCAGCCACCGTCACCTGATCGACATAGCGGATGGATTCCAACAGATAAAGCCGTTCCCGTTCATCGAACTTGGGCGCTTTGCCGGTCAAATTCTCGATTGTCGCATCCGACCAGAGCAGAACGTGCACGGGGCCATGCTCACCCGCCGCCTGCAAGAAGCGCATGTGACGGGAGCGAATGTCATCGAAACTGCCGCTAACGATAACCTGTTTCATCTTGCTTGACTCGTATGATCCAACCGAACCTTGACCTGAAATCCGCCCGGCACAGGCTCCTCAGAGACGACGTAGATGTAACCGCCGCCGCAGCCCGAATACATAGCCCCGGTGTAGCGCGACTGATAATAGCCCAGGATGCCCATCAGATCGACGGCGATGGTGGAATGCCGTACGGTGTGGGGGAGGATAGTCTCCCAACACATCATGCTCTCATTGAACGATGCGCCCAACGCCTCGGCGTCCATGTGCACGATGGCGTCGTAGCAATCCCTGCCGCTCTGCCCCAGCCGGGCGATCCACGCCGGGTCCAGATTCTTGATTTCCAGCGGATTGTAACCGTCGGGGCGTTGGGCGACCGGAACCATGGTGATCACTTGTTCCAGCCAGCGGGCGACTGCCGGACTCTGGCATGATTCGACGTGCGCCGGGAAATAACCGCCCTCGATCTCGAAATCGTAGTCGAGACGATTGATGCCGGGATAGATCAGTCCCGCCATATCCTGCGAGCCGGATGGCTCCGGTCGACCTCGATTCTCCGCCTCGTACAACTGCCGGGTCAGTCTGGCCGGGTCGCCTTCCGGCAGGCCGTGAGGCCACAGAGCGGCAGCTACCTTGCGCGTGCTCGTGCCCATGCCGCATCGGTCCATGAACCGGCTGGTCGGCTCGATAGCCACAACGACCATCGAGCCGGGCGGATTCGGGTTGTACTGCGACACGTATGGCTGATCGATCCAACCGCCGGCAAAGGCCATGCGGTAGGGCAGTCTGCCGATAATGTCAGTGAGCTTCATCGGTGATGATGGGGGTTAGTACAGTAATAAAGTGAAGCTGTCGCGCCACCCGCTCCTGATTACTCCATCACTTCCTTACTCCCTACTTCTCTTCCGCCGCCGGGGTGGGCAGACCAGCCGCACGGTCGGCATATTGCTGCTTGATCCAGGTGTAGGTCTGTCCCATACCGGTGCGCAGGGGTGTGCTCGGCTCCCAACCCAAAACCTGTTCGATGAAGGAGTTGTCGCTGTTGCGTCCGGCCACGCCGCGCGGCGCATCCAGCTTGTAGGTTCGATCGAGCTTCACACCAGCGATGCCCTCGATCAGGCTGACCAGGTCATTGATCGAGATCAGCTCGCTGGAACCCAGGTTGATCGGGGTGGCGACGAGTTCGTCACAATGGGTGATCATATCGATGCCCTTCACGCAATCATCGATGTACATGAAACTGCGGGTTTGCGTGCCGTCGCCCCAAATGTCGATGGACATGTCGCCGCTTTCTTGCGCTTCGATCACCTTTCGCGTGAGCGCGGCCGGGGCTTTCTCGCGTCCGCCGTCCCAGGTGCCATAGGGGCCATAAACGTTGTGGAAACGGGCGATGAATGTTTTGAGCTTGCGCTCAGCCCAATATTCCTGGCAGAAAATCTCGGACATCAGCTTTTCCCAGCCATAGCCGCGCTCGGCCATGGCCGGATACGCGTCCGATTCTTTCAGGGCGCGCACGTTGGGGTCCTGTTGCAGGGTGATGTTATAGGCGCAGGCGGAGGAGGAGAAGAAATAGCGATCGACGCCAGCTTCGTATGCGGCTTCCAGCAAATGCGTGTTGATCAGGATGCTGCGCAGGCATTCCACCCGAAAATGTTCGATAAAGCCCATGCCGCCCATGTCGGCAGCCAGATTGTAGACCTCGACCGCGCCTTCCACCGCCCGATGGCAGTTCTCACGATCGCTGAGGTCGAGGCAAAGGCTCTCGACGCCGGGCACGCGCTGGTACCATTTGTAGACTGGTTTCTTGTCGATGGCACGGATGTTGGTGAAGCCCTGGTCGTGAAAATAACGGGTGAGGGCGCCGCCGATAAAGCCGCCCGCACCGGCGATGACAATGAGATCATCGGGATTGCGCATCGATTTGGCCGTAGGATTTTGTGTTGTCATGTTCGTGTTTCCAAAAGGGTGTGATTTGAGTCGGTGATCGGCCCGCCGCTGGTTTGGCGGACAATCAGTTCGACAGGCAGTACGATTTCTTGATAAGCATCGGCTACTTTGCCAGAAAGTCGAGCCAGAAGCAATTCCGTCGCCTTGCGGCCCATTTCATAGGCTGGCTGGGCGGCGGCGGTCAGAATGGGATCCAGAGTGAGGGCCGGGGGCAGGTCGTCGAACCCGACCAGGGCGATGTCTTCCGGGATATTTAACCCCGCCTGGCGGATGCCCCGAATCGCCCCGATGGCAATGAAGTTATTGGCGGCGATGACGGCAGTTGGAGGGGGAAGCATGTCCAATACTTCCTGTACCATACCAAAGCCGCTGTCAATGCTGAAATCCCCGAATTGCGTCAGTCGCTCGTCCGGCTCGATACCAGCCTCGGACATGGCTCGCCGAAACCCCTGCAAGCGATCAATCGCCGTGGCCACATCCGCTGGACCGTTCAATAAAGCGATGCGCTTATGCCCCAGCGAAAGCAGCAGCCGGGTGAGTTGGTAAGCGCCATCAACAGAATCGCAATAAACCGTATCGACCTCCGCTCCCGGCACCCGCCGGTCAATGATCACCACTGGCGTATCTTGCGCCTGGATGACGGCTATCTGTTCGGGCGAAGTGTCCACCGGCGCCAACAAGATGCCATCGACCCGCTTCTGCAACAACACCTCGATGTAACGATTTTGCTCTTCTTCGGATTCATCGGTATTGCAGAAGATGACGTTCAATCCGGCAGCGCTGGCCGCATCTTCAACGCCGCGCGCCACCGTCGTCCAGAAGGGGTTGGTGATGTCGGTGAGGATCAGGGCCAGGGTGCCGGTGCGGCGTGAGCGCAGGCTTCGGGCAAGGGTGTTAGGCACATAGCCCAGCTTGGTCACCGCTGCTGTCACCCGCGCCCGTTTATCATCACTGACATAGCCGGAGTTGTTGATCACGCGCGAAACGGTGATGGGCGCTACGCCCGCTTCCTTGGCGACGTCACGGATGGTGGGCATGGACAGGTGATACTGGGGACAAATATGGTACGCATTTCATGATAACGGTACCATAATAGCAAAACCCGGATCGGCTGTCAATTTGCGAACAGCTTTGCAAACAACATTGTCCTAAGATGCGTTTCCCGCAATCAGGTGGTAAGCTTGGGCGAAAATTGCCGACTCGATCCTTGAAATGGCGAAGATGGATGAAAGGACAAACGCATTTCGTCAAATTTCGTCCCGTTGTCCCATCGTCAAAAAGTCTCACAAAGGAAAACCCACAATGAAGCTGTTGAATTTCAAACAGAACGCCGCAGATGGTTTCACACTCGGCGTCAGGCTCGGAAACGGCGTTCTGCCATTGGATGTCACCATCGAGGCTGTACTATCCGGCGCGGCTGCTCTGCCGCAAATCCCGGACTCGCCCGACCTGCTGCCTGAATCCGACCTGACCATCGGCCCGCCCATTCCCAACCCCGGCAAAATCCTCTGCGTGGGTCTGAACTATCGCCAGCACGCGGCGGAATCGGGGCTAGCCGTGCCGGAAACGCCGGTGCTCTTCTCGAAATTCAACAACTCGGTGGCGGCTGCGGATGAGGATATCCCCCTGCCCGCTGCGGCGGTGCAATACGATTACGAAGTCGAGCTGGCCGTCGTCATGGGCAAACGAGCGCGCAATGTGCCGGTTGATGAAGCGCTGAATTATGTCTTCGGCTACATGACCGCCAACGACCTCAGCGCCCGCGACCTGCAAACCCGCACCAGCCAGTGGCTCCTGGGCAAGACCCTCGACAAATTCTTCCCCGCCGGCCCCTATCTCGTCACCGCTGATGAAGTGCCCAACCCGCAGAACCTGCGATTGCGCACCTGGCTAAACGACAAGCTGCGCCAGGATTCCAACACCGCCGACATGATTTTTACCGTGGCCGAGATCATCAGCTACGCCAGCCGCTACATGACCCTGGAACCGGGCGACGTGATCACCACCGGCACGCCGCAGGGCGTGATCATGGGCATGGCCGAGAAGAACTGGCTGAAACCGGGTGATGTCGTAACCGTCGAAGTGGAAGGTCTCGGCCAATTGACCAACACGATGGTGGCGGAATGAGCGAAGAGCGCGTTCTAGTTACCGGCGCGTTGGGCTGCATCGGCGCCTGGGTGGTGCGCACGTTGTTGCGCGAGGGCGCGGTCGTCAGCGTCTTCGACCTATCGGATGACGCGCATCGCATGCGGCTGATCATGCCCGACGAAGAGATCGCCCGAGTGCAGTTCATCCGCGGGGATATCACCGAACCGGCTGCGGTCGATGCCGCCTTCGCCGAGAGTAAGGCCACGCGAATCATGCATCTGGCGGCGCTGCAAATCCCCGCCTGCCGCGGCAATCCCGTGCTGGGTGCGCGCGTGAATGTGGTGGGGACGGTGAACGTGTTCGAAGCAGCGAGAAAGGCCGGGATCAATCACATCGTCTACGCCAGCAGCATCGCCGTGTACGGTCCGGCGGAAGACTATCCGCCCGGCCCACTTTCCCCGGATGCGCCGCTACTCCCGCGCACGCTTTACGGCGTCTTCAAACAGGCTGACGAGGGCATCGCCAAAGTCTATTGGTATGACCACGGCATCAGCAGCCTCAGCCTGCGCCCCTACATCGTTTATGGCCCCGGTCGGGATCAGGGCCTGACCTCCAGTCCCACAAGGGCGATGCTGGCCGCTGCCGCCGGTCTACCCTTTCACATCCCCTACGGCGGTCGCGCCGATATGCACTATGTGGCCGACATCGCCGCCATCCTGACCAGAGCGCTGCGCACATCGTACCAGGGGGCCGACGCTTTCAATATACGCGGCAGCGTGGTGGACATGGCCGAAGTCGTCGCCGCCATCGAGGCGGTCGCGCCTGAAATGCGCGGGCAAATCACCTTCGCCGAAAGCAAGCTGCCTTACCCGGAGGAAGTGGACGATAGCGCCGCCCGCGCTGCCCTGGGCAATTTGCCTCACACGCCCCTGGCCGATGGCGTGGCCGAAACCATCGCCACATTCCGGCAGGCGCTGGTCGCAGGGCGGATCGCTCACCCAGACTGACATAACATCGAGAATTCCATGAACCCCTACGAACGTATGTCTGCCCGGCTGCAGGGCGGCCCGGTTGATCGTCCGCCCAATTTCGACATCTTCATGACTTTCGCCGCTCGCCGTATCGGCAGGCCGCTGCGAGATTACTATCTCGATTACCGGGCGCTGGTGGATGCGAATAGGTATGTGATCGAGAATTTCGACATCGATCTCGTGCAGGCCATTTCCGACCCCTACCGCGAGACCGCCGACTTCGGGGCCGAAATCGAGTTCCCCGAAGACGATATGCCGCTGAGCAAAATCCCTTTGCTCAAAGAACCGGACGACATCAAAAAACTGGTGCGGCCTCATCCTGCCACCGGCAAGCGCATGAGTGATCGCCTGGAAGCAATCCGCATGTTTCGGGAACAGGTTGGGGGCGAGTATCCGATCATGGGTTGGGTGGAGGGCGCTTTGGCCGAGGCCGTCGACCTGCGCAACATCAACAACCTCATGCTCGACCTGGTCATGCGGCCGGAATGGGTGGAAGAGTTGTGCGAAATCTGCACGGAGGTCGCTATCGATTTCGCCAGAGCGCAGATCGAAGCCGGGGCCGACATCATCGGCCTGGGCGACGCCGTCGGTTCGCTGGTGAGCCCGGCCATGTATCGGCAATTCGCCCTACCTTACGAACAGCGCATCTTCGCCACCGTGCACGAGATGGGGGCGCTGGCCCGCCTGCACATCTGCGGCAACACCAACAAGATCGTCGGCGATATGGTGGAAAGCGGGGCCGACATCATCGATCTGGATTACATGGTCGATATGGGCGCAGCCGCAGCGAAATTCGGAGATCGGGTCTCTTTCTGCGGCAATTTCAACCCGGTGTCGGTGATGCTGGATGGCACGCCCGAGGAAGCCTATGCCGCCACCCTGCGTTGCATGGAGATCGGCGGGCCGCGGGCGATCAGCGCCGCTGGCTGCGAAATCCCTCAGGATACCCCGGATGAGAATCTGCGAGCGCAATCGCATGCGCTGGCGGATTTCGGAATGAGAAGTCCGGCCAGATAACCCGGCACCCAAATCGCGGGGCGCAGGCGCGCCCGGATTTACGCGGGCTTTTGCGAGCGCGGCATGGGGATAGGGATATCCACCACTTCCCCCACCGGCGTCCGCTTCATCGCTTCCACCGCTTCCGGCGGCAATTCCATCAGCTTCGCCACCCGGTCACGCGCCTGGTCGGGGTCACGCGTGGCGATGGCTGCCAGCACCTCATCCCAATAAGCCTTCTCCAAAGCTATCACCCGATCGACGGTGATTTCAGTAGCCGCCCAGGTGCGCATCTCGCGCAATTTCAAAAGCGGTTCCGCCAGGAGCTCCCACACCCGATTGTGCGCAGCCTTGAACACGGCGACAACCGCCTCTCGGTGGGCGTCGCGCATGCGGTCGTGTTCTGCGGGCGGGACATCGTCATCCCAGTATTGGCGCGTGACCTCGGCGAAAACGTCCATGCTTTGGCTGAACAGGTTCTGCATTTCGGCCAGATCTGAATCAGAAGCCTGAGCGGCGGCCAGCGCGCACACTTCGGGGAAGACCATCTGCTCGAACTGCTCTACATCCCAGGCAGCAGCCTGATTGCGGCGCAGAGCTAAAAGCAGGGCATCGCCAAATGCTCCGGTCTGGGAGCCGGTGACGAATACGCCTTTGCCGTGCTTTGCTTCCACCAGCCCCTGAGCCGCCAACATACGGGTGGCATCGCGTACCACCGCCCGGCTCACCCCGAATTGTTCGGCCAGTTCCGGCTCGGTGGGCAACGCCTCACCCCCACGCCAATCCCCGGCCACAATCGCCTCGCGGATCGTCTCGGCCACCTGTTCGGCCAGGGTCGATTTTTTAGCTGTTTTCGAAAATCGGGGCTTCTTGCTCATAACTCGTGTTCCTGTACGTTTGGCGTCGATCAACGCCAAAGTAGAAGGCAATTGAAACGATGGTGATCAGTCCGGCCAGAATCCAGGCCGTGCTGATCGACGCATTTTGGGCAATGTAACCCAGGCCCGCGCTGCCCACAAATCCGCCCACATAGCTGGCTAATGATTGCACCGAGAGCATCGAAGAGCGCCGCTCCGCCGGGATTTCGGCGTTGACCAATGTGAGGTGCGGCGAACCGCCCAGGCTCATGCCCAGATACACCAGCCAGAAAAAGGCGACAGCGACGCCCACATTGCTTTGCAGGGCAAGTAGTACGAGGAATAGCCCCTGGCTCGCTCGCGCCCAACCGGCCACCAGAGCATAGCGCCGATTCATGCGTTTGCTGAGCGGGATGGAAAGCATGTTCCCGGCAGCGCCAATCATAAAACTGCCTGCCGTGATCACCCCGAACAGCAGGCTGTTCCCCTCGCCGCCGCCCAGCAGACCGGCGAAATACGGCTGCCAGAATGATTCCACCCCGGCCAGGGCAAAACCGCCCACCATGCTCGCGGCCAGCAAGAGCAGCAGGGTGGCATTGTGGCGGCTGAGATTGAAGGCATCTTGCATAATGACCGGAACCTGCGTGATGCCGCTGCGCCATCCATGCCCAACCTTGTGATCGAATCGCGCTTCTTTAACGGCGACGGCGACGAAGACCAGCAGGCTGGCTTTGATCAGTCCAGAGGCCAGGATCGTGGTGGTGAATGGGGTGAGGATGGTGGTTCCTTCGGCGGGCAGGCCGGGGAAAAGACGGGGCAACAGGCCACCCAATAAAGTTCCGGCGCCCAATGCAACCAAGGCGACGGTCTCGGCTGTGGCCAGCGGCGGCTGCAGATCAATGCCCGGTTCCACCTCTTGCAAGCTGTCGACAAACCAGGCATCCAGCGCGCCGGAAGACAACGCCCGACCGATGCCGTTGACGATCATGGCGGCCAGCACCCCGACAAATGAAAACGCGAAGAGCAGGATCATGCCCGAAGCAAGCGAAAACCCGTACGCGATCAGCGTGATCTTCTTGCGCCCAATGGCATCCGCCAGACCGCCCGTCGGCAATTCCAGCAACACAATTGTCAGCGAATAGATGCCCATGATCAGCCCCACTTGCAGCAGGCTAACGCCACGCGACTGCATGATCAGAACCAATAGGGGCAAAGGTAAGGCCACCGCCAACCAGTTCAGGGCAGTGGCCACAAAGTAAGTGCGTTTGATTTGTCGGGTCGTGTTCATCGTTTTAGCACCGAGAGCAGAATCAAAATATCATCATGTCATCATATGACATGATGATACGATATTTATCATGCATTGTCAATAGGTTTTCGGCGCAAAAACGAAAGTCCCCTTTCGAAATTCGCGGGGATGCGCAATCAACGGCGCCGCCCACGACTGGCAGATAATCCAACTTACCGTCAAAAAAATCAGGCGGAGGAACATCATTTCCTCCGCCCGTCATGCAGGTCCGATGGGGATTGATCCGATATGTAGTCGCTATCGACTCCTTTGTTGGTAAGTTCCGTAATTGGCCTCGACAAGAGTTACTGAGTCGTATCTTCACCAGCCAGATGCTCGGACATGAACTCCAGCACGATTCCATAATCTAAATTGCAGTGGCCGCCCGGAACCTCAACGTACTCATGTTCAACACCTAGTTTTGTCAGCAATTCGCTAAAGCCTTGAGTCAGTTCGACGGGTGTGATGTCATCATTCAACCCGTGGTATAGCATGATGCCATTGAGGCGCTCTTCTTGCTCAAGGTATTCATGGATTTCATGGGTTGCATCAAGAAGGCCTAACTTCTCTCGAACTTCTTCTACGATCTGGGCCTCACCATCCACCATCTCAAATGGCAGGTCAAAGTACAGTGGGGCAGCATCTGGATTGGAAGCTGCTGCTGCAGCTCCGGCCACGTAAGACCTTGATTCAAACGGCAACTTCTTCAATTCGTCGATGGTGGGGTTGTCGAGAGCGTATGTGGCTCTGGCTACTTCCCAAAACGGGTTGTTGGCATAATTGAAATCCCCTGATACAGGTGCCGCGACACTGAACACATCCGGATAGGATAAAGCGAGGTGCATTGACCCATCACCACCCATGGAACACCCAGTGATGCCCCGACTATTTCGATTAGGAATCGTATGGTAGGTATTGTCCACCTGCTCGACAAATTCCTGAGAGATGTAGGTTTCGTAGTCACCGATGGTGGGAGAACTCAGATACCAACTGCCGCCCAAAACATTACTCGCATTTGGGAAAACATAGATCATGTCTTGCACCAGATCTGGATCAGCATACTTGACCTCCCTTTCAAAGGTCGAAGGTAATGATGAATCCGAACCGGTAAACCAATGCAACACATAAACCACCGGATAGTGCCTTCCGGATTGATTGTAACCCTCTGGAAGTAGGACTGTGTACAGTCTCTCGGTAGGATCGCCAAGCAGATTACCTTCCAGCGCTTTGCTTGTGATCTTTCCATACTCGACTCTGGGTGGGTCGAGTGGAGCAGGCGTTGGAGATTCCTCGACGGTGGTTTCTTCCACGACCTCTTCAGGCGTGGGTGTGGGCGGGATCGGCGAAACGGCCGGGGGGATGGGTGTCACCGTTGGTAGAACGGGAGAAGCAGTCGGCGGTTCGGCCGTCAGGGTTGGGGCCGGTGCGGTGGCAGGCGCAGCGCAGGCGGCCAGGAACAGGACCGCCAGCAGAACAACAGCAATCGCTGTCCAATTCGGGTTATGTTTCAGATGGATGATTTTCATGTTCGTCTCCATGCGAATCGTTATCCCACCAATGTTTGGGGTGTCTTTGGAGTCACGCAGTTGAGTCATTTTTCGTGGCGGAAGTTTGGCCCGTGAAATGCGACAGCGAATCCAGCCTGTACCTGTCAACTACGTGACTCCGAGCGTTACGAGTTCAGTCCGTCCAGATTCCCTCGAAGTCAAGTCCGAGAAGCTCATGTACGGCCGCTACCCCGATATCGGTCGCATACCAGGGTTCGTCGTCACCCATGAACCGGAAGGAATTGACCATCGTGACCACAGCAATGTCTTCATCCGGGGCCAGGGCTATGTTCGATATCTGGCCGGGAACATCGCCAACCATCCAGCCAAGGCGATGCCCGTCAACGTCGGCAACCGCCCAGCCCGTGCCAAAGTCCTGGAAGATGCCTCCCCACCCCATGTGGGATGTCGGCGACCACATCTCCGCCACCGTGTCAGCCTGCAGAATACGGACGCCATTCAGTTCGCCCCCATTCAAAAGAGCGGCAGCCCATTTGGTCATGTCGTCAACATTGGAGATCAAGCCGATGGCAGGATTGTGTTGCATGTTCGAGGGAAAGAATCCCCATTCTGACAGTTCGTTGGTTGCCGCATCACGTTGGTAGGCGGTGGTTAGCAAAGCGGCATCGGCATCATCCAGGATGAAGGTGCTTTGATCCATTCCCAAGGGTTCGAGGATATTCGCCGTCATGTAGTCCTCGTAGCTCTGCCCTGACACCTTGGCGATGATATCTCCAAGTGTGTCATAGCTGATGTTACTGAACATCGTTTCAGTGCCACCGGGATCGGCGAGCAGTGTTACGTCATCCAGACCACGAACCAGTCGTTCCAGCGCTCCCTCCTCGTTATCGGGATTGTCGTGCCCCATGCGTTTCCATTCAGCGTCCACTTCGATGCCAACCCCGGGCAGGCCGGACGTGTGAGCCAGCAACTGGCGCACGATGATGTCGGTGAAACGCGGATCATCCAGACTGAAGTAGGGCAGATAGTCGGTCACCGGCGCATCCAAATCGACCAGACCCTGCTCGACCAACTGCATGACGGCGGCAGCGGTGAACAGATTGGTGACGTGCCCGACGTTGAACAGGGATTGCGTTGTGACCGGATTCTCTTCCTCGACATTCCCCACACCGAAGCCCTCGGCGTAAACGACCTCGCCGTCCTTGACGATGCCGATGGCAAGGCCGGGCAGATAATTGTTCATCATCGTTTTTTCGACCAGCGCCTCGATCTTGGCCACGGTGGCGTCATCCATCCCCGATGCCGGCGCTTGCTCCTCAGCGCTCACCTCCGCCAGGAACTCGGTGATGTAAGGCAACGCTTGATCGCTTAGCATGAAGCCAACGGCATGATTGAGATCTTGCATTTTGGCCATTGTTGCGTTCGGCAGACTCTGTTCCGCGTAAACCATGCCCCAGTATTCTTCATCTTCCGTACCCACGAGGAGCAGGATGGGCGTTTGCATGTCTGGCAGATCGACGAAATAATCTTCCGCATTGAGCGCTTTTGAATTCAGGGCTACAGCTTCGAGATCGTCTGCTGCGTAGGCAGCGTTAATCTCAGGGCTCCACACGCCAATCTCGCGGGTGGCATCCTCAATGATGCGCGCCCACCCTTCGGCTCCGGTATCCAGCATCCAGGCAGCCCATTCGCTATCATCCCATGAGCTTGGCGCGTCACCGCCGAGGATGTAGGAGTGGAAGCGATCGGGAGCATGTTTGGCAAGCGCCCAACCGAGATTTGCACCCAGGGAATAGCCGAAATAGTTGGCCTTTTCGATGCCGAGTTCGTCGAGTACCGCCAGAACATCGCCCACCTGGGTCTCAGCGTCGTAGGCTGATGGATCATGGGGCTTGTCGCTCTGTCCATGCCCGCGCATGTCGATCAGGATGAGCTGATAATCATCCTTCAACGCATCAACGTAACCAAATATATGCCAGTCTTTGGTGCTTCCAGAACCCCAGTGCACCAGCACGAGCGGCGGCCCTTCTCCCACAACCTCGTAGTGGATTTTCACGCCGTCGTTGTCGACGAAGCCGGAGATGAGTTCGGGGATTTCCGCCACTGGTTCCGCCTCCGACGCTTCGTGCACAAGATTGTCGGCAAAGAATCGCACGACTGGTTCGAGGTCCATGTCGCAATGACCTCCGCCGACCTCCAGGTAGTCTTGTTCTGCACCCAGTTCCACAAGTAGGCTGCTGAAACCCTGGGCGATTTCAGCCGAGACTTCAGGATCGTGATTGCCGTGATAGATCAGGATCGCATTCAGTTCTTTTAGATTCTCCTGATACGTACGCGCCTCATGCATTGGGTCCAACGCGATGAACTTATCCCAGACTTCGGGGATGATCTCGACCTTTCCATCCTCGATGGCAAATGGCATATCCAGATAAAAGGGAGGCTTATCAGGATTTGGCGCTGCGATTGCCGCACCCGCGAGATACCATCCGGCCATGGTCGACATCCCGGAATCCGAGAAATCCTCAGGGAGCGCTTTGATGGTCTCGGTTTCCTTCTGCAGCCACTCGTTGTTTTCGTAATCGTAGAAACCGGATATAGACGCCAGCGTGCCAAAGACATCGGGATATTTGAAAGCCAGGTGCGCAGCGCTGTCCCCGCCCATTCCACAACCAGTGATGCCACGGCTCTCGTTGCTCGGTAGCGTGCGATAGCTGGCGTCAATGCGATCCACGAACTCCTGAGTGACATAGGTTTCATAGTCGCCGATCGTGGGAGAACTCATGAACATACTTCCCCCGAATTTGTTATATCCATCTGGCGCCACCATGATCATCTCAGGCGCTTCTCCACTGGCGATCATATCATCCAGCTTTTCGGCAAATGTATTGAACCAATCACCCGCTCGCCCTGAGAAGTAGTGCATCATGTACACAACCGGATAGCGTTTGCTCGTATCGTCATATCCCGGCGGCAGATAGACATAGTACCGGCGCGTCGTTGTGTCGCCGATGAGATTGTTCGCAAGCGCCTCGCTGCTGAACTCGCCGATCTCCATAAACCCCTCGCCGGGAAAACCGGCGCTGGATACTCGAACTGTTTCCATGGGGACGGGGTTTGGAGTCGGCGTTGGCGGGCGTGAAGCGGGAGGGACGGATGTTGCGGCGGCTGGCGCGCCACAGGCGGCCAGGAACATCGTCGCCAACAAGACGACGGCCAAGACACATAGATGGACGTTTTGAGTCTTCACTTTTTCCTCCGGTGTGAAGCACGGCACGCATCGGGTCAGGCTGCCATGTCATTCCCAATGATCCCGCGTCACGCGCCTCGATTTGACGAGAAGGTTGTACAACGCAACTCTCTTTGTTAATTGCCTTCTAGTGTGGCAGAGAACTCTCAGGATATTCTCAAGAGCAAGGACATTCTCAAGCCAAATCCACGTGAATTGCACCTTACCGGGCAGAATCTAGATTTTGGATTCCACAACCTCCTATGCGGCGCGGCCATTGTTGACGAGATGATCACATGGCTGCCCAACAAAAAGCCCGTTCACAGAGTTTGGAACGGGCGATTTCAGCAATGTGATCTACAATGGCGCCCCACAACTCATCGTAAGCGCTAAAAACTGTACGACGCTTCACATTGTAGCATTTCTTCCTTTTTCTGTCAATGGAAAATGATAGGAGCGACAATTGACTAGCGACAACTATGATGATATGGTGCGGATTGCATCTAGTTGAATTTGATCACGATCTCGTAAGCAGCATACCAATCATTGATATTGTGGATATTAGCGCATTCTGTCGCAGTGATGTTGTGAATACAAGCGACGTGAATGATCAAGATTATCTGAACGATTCCCAGAGGCATCTGCGGGTTCATATTAACAATATTTCGGTTCGATAAATCATAAAAACATAGTAACTGCGTACGTACAACCACCTCGTCTGCAAGATAGACGAGCATGTACGAAAATGGGCGGTGAGCCGAACGATGTTCTTCCATGTTCGCCCTCTTGTACCATCGTCTGCGCGTAATCATCGGTGAATTACGAGGCGAAGTGAGACATAGCTTCGCAGTTACAAAACCCAAATACTTGGTAGCATACTTTCTGCTCTTTTGCGTCTATCCGTCATGGCATGGTTGGGCGGGAAGTGGCCACAATACTGGACAGGACGACCGCACCCAAAACCTCTCTCCCCAACTGAAAGGAGGAATCAACATGTCACGAAACGTCGCGATTCGAATCTTTATCGTATTAGCGCTCTTGTTGACATTCGCAACCGCCGCTGCGGCTTCTGAAGGCCCGCATTGGAGTTACGATGGCGACACGGGCCCGGCTTTCTGGGGCGTGCTGGCAGAGGACTACGCCCTCTGCGGTACAGGCCAGAGCCAATCACCTGTCGACATCCCATCGTCGGCGCCGTCCAATCCGGCAGATCTTGGCATGGCTTACCAGCCAAGCGCTGTCAATATCTTCAACAATGGACACACCATTCAGGTCAACTATGACCCAGGCAGCAATCTTACCGTGGATGGGAGTGAGTATCAATTGCTGCAGTACCACTTCCATGCTGCCAGTGAGCATACCGTCGATGGCAGTCAGCGACCGATGGAAATCCATTTCGTTCACCAGAACGCGCAGGGTAAACTGGCTGTCGTTGGCACATTCCTGGTTGATGGAGCGGCCAACGCTGCCTACACCCCCATTTTCGACAATCTTCCTGCCAGCGAAAGCGAACCAGAGGCGGTGCCCGGTGCGCAGGTCAATGCTATTGATCTGATGCCCGGCCAAAAGACTTACTGGCGATACAGCGGATCGTTGACTACCCCACCCTGTAGTGAGGGCGTCACCTGGTTAGTGATGAACAACCCTGTTGAAGTCTCATCGGAGCAGATAGGAGCATACACAGCCATCTACGATCATAACTTCCGTCCCACACAGGCCATGAACAGCCGCGAATTCATCGTAGGCCAGGCCCCGACAACTCTGCCGACCACCGGCGGGGTCCTGGGCGATTCCTCTGCGGTCGTATGGTTAATTCCGCTTGCCACCCTCGTTCTTGTAGTTATTCTGATCAGCCTCACCGTGCGTAAACGCACAGCTTAAGGCTAATCGCCCCTGTCCGGTAATAAACAACCGGCTGCCGTGCTCGGAGTGGCAGCCGGTTGTCGCGTCTGGCGGCATAGGGGACAAAAGAGTATCTAACCCCTCCTCCCTGGCTGTTGTCGGTCAGGCGCCGGTATGATAGCATGACGCCGAATGATGATTGCTCGGCGTGATGGACTGGCAAAACATATTACGATGCAACCATTCAGAAACACACACACTACCGACAAAAATAAGGTGCAACATAGCGTTGCAAGTTCAGATTTGAAACAAATCGGCGCCATATATCCCGGCCTGCTGACTTCATTTCGAGATAAGCTGTTGCCGGCCTTGATCTTAACCCTGGCAGCAATCGCTGGTTTGCTCGCGCAAGACAACATCGCGGCGGCGAAAGACGCTGCGAACAGCGGAGACAATGCCAATGTCGTCGCCCCCACGCGTCTGGTAATCCCCAGCATTAACCTCGATTCCGTTATTGAGCCGGTCGATTGGACATCCACTGGTGGTTCTTCTGCATGGGACGTGGCGGACTACGCCGTGAGTTGGCACAATGCATCCGCAATGCCGGGCCAGTCGGGCAACATGGTGTTTTCGGGGCATCACAACATCAAGGGTAAGGTCTTTCGAAATCTCAAAAACGTGGAAGTGGGTGACATCGTCACCGTATATGCAGGGAATCAGCGCTTTGATTACATTGTGACCAAACGTATGATTCTGCGAGAGCTTTTCCAATCGCAAGAAAAGCGTCTTGCAAACGCACGCTGGATCAACCCATTCTCAGACGAACGCGTGACCCTTGTTACTTGTTACCCCAACTGGACGAACACCCACCGGTTGGTGCTCGTAGCCAAACCTTTGTCTGACGTCAACCAGCGAAAGGCTCATGTTCTCGAAAGATAGCGTTAACACCTCCGGACCCCCCATCCAGGCATCATTACATCCCACTGAAAACCTTCCGTAAGGGATCGTATAGAGGCGCAAAATCGGTTATGCGCACGGGCTTTTCGAGGGGGGCGGGGGAATGGACGAACCTTCGGTTCGCAATGTCCTCAGGTGGGGGAGCGGGGTAGACCCAGCGAGACCCGTCATGAAATTGCGTCATTCAGTTTCAGACCTTGACTTGCCTTGAAATAGCTCCGGAGACATCAAAACGAGGTTACCGGCAACCCGACCGCTTTCCAGCAAGGCGTAGGCCTGGGTCGCGTCCAGAATAGGGAATCGGGCAGTGACGAGAGGGTCGATCCTGCCCTGCGCCAGCAGACCAAATAACGTATTCCAATCGTCTTTATATTGTCGAACATCGCCGCGATGCGTTCCGTATCCTTTGATGGCCTTGCCGTTGGGCAGCACATTGTAGAGGATGAGCTTACCCACCAGCAGGAAAAAGCGGGAGAGACTCTCAGGGCCGCCGTAGTGGACGAGCACACCGCCTCGTTTGAGCACGGCCAGACCGCGCTTGAAATATTCCTCGCCCATGCCATTGAACACAAAATCGAGGCCTTGCGGCTCGATCTCTTGCAGCACTTTTGCGAAATCCTGTGTGCGATAGTCGATAGGCATTGCTCCGTAATCTGCGATCACAGGATGCTTGCCGGCCGAGGCCAGACCGAACATCGTGAGTCCGGCTAATCTGCCCAGGTCGAGGAACGCCGTGCCCACCCCGCCGCTGGCGCCGATGATCAGCGCTTTGTCGCCAGGCCTGACTTGTACCACCCGGTTCATGATCTGATAGGCGACCAGATAGTTGAGGATCAGTACCACCGCCTGGGCGGGGTCCAGAGTGGGCGGGACCTGCACAACCTGCGCTGCGTCCCAATAAATGGTCTCGGCATGACCGCCGAAATTCGTCAGGGCCGCCACCCGGTCGCCCACGCTGACGCCGGAAACGTCCGCTCCCAGCGCATCGACCTCGCCGAGCACGGAATAACCCGGCACGAAAGGCGGCTTTTGCAGAAAAGGCCGGTTGCCCACGCGCACGGCGATGTCATCTTGCACTACCGGTGAGGCCAGGACTTTGATCCGCACTTCTCCGGCGGCAGGCGGACGCAGATCTGTCTCAATGATCTTTACAGCATCCAGGCCGCCTCGGTGTGTGACCACAACGCTTTTGAATTTTGTCGTGACTTCTTGGGTTGAGAGCGAGGCTGCAATCATGAATATCTCTCCGGTATCGTCAGCATCCGTCCCAGAAGATAGCCGCCCCTTTCACCGGGCGCACTTCAACATTTGGGCGATGCGCTCGGCAATCTCCGCCGTTGCCCCATACTTCGAGGCGTAAGTTATCAGGGTTCTGTCATTCATCATCTTACGCTCCAAGGGAAAATATTGCAGTGCATTTACTCTGTAATGCGCACACGACCGCGGGCATTCGCCGTATCACGCATGCCCATCAACGAAACGCCCACGCCATAAGTAATGCAATCGCTTTCAGGCGTCACCTCGATGATGCGCGAAGTCTCGCGCACATCATCCTTGTTCTCCAGGCCGCGGAAGAGAGCCTGTCTGGTTTTGGCGTCGATGTCATCGAGCGTGAGGATGGCGGCTTTGCCCGAAAAGGTGATGGTAGCCGCCGGGATTTTTACCCAGGGCATGAATGGGATGCGTTTGGCAATGGGCACCGTGACCGAGACGCTGGGGTTTTGGGCAAGGTGTTTCACCTTCCAGGCTTTTTTGTCGGAGCCGATGTAGAGTTTGTGATTGTTCACCACATAGACGACGCCGGACGTGCGCGCCTCGTTGTCAGCGGTGACCATGCCGAGTACGGCGAAGAGATTTTTCTCCAGTTCGTCCCAGACTTGTTCTGCGGTGATTTCAGCCATTTTCATGCTCCTTATTGATTTGAGTTTTTCTTGACGAATTGTTGTAACAGCACTCCCGCAACCACCAGCGCTATCACCGGCCACACCCAGACCAGATCGCCCGGCCCGCCCGGCCCGATGCGCTCGGCGGTGCGATGAACGCGAATAAGCTTGTAATCCCCTACAAGTTGCGCCAGCGCTTCATCGCTTGCCGTTTTGGGATTGACGCCTGCAAACAGCGGCGCTGCAAAACCGCTTGCGATCAGCACCTGCCGCATCCATTTCATACGCTGCGGATCGTCATCCCCAATCACTTCGGCAACGCCCGACCACCATCCATCCTTCAGCCACACCTCCACGATCGGATTGGCCAGGATATTGCGATACCAATCGGCTGTAGCGCCGTACGCCGCTGTGCAATAGATTTCACCGTCAACAACCGTATAGTTCACCGGCGTGCGGCGTTGCAGCCCGGACTTGCGGCCAGTATGCACCAACACCATCACCTGACTGGTCTCGGGCTGGTTGCCGAAGCGTCCCAGACCCAGGCGAAAAATCAGCACCATGAACCGGTTGAAGAACTTGAAAACCTGTCTCAGGGTCTCGTCAAATTGCGATAAAGAGTTCGCCATGCTCATCCTCCTCCAGAAGAGCAGGTGGGTTGTCTGCATGCTGCAAGCCATTAAATTAGTGCAAATCAGAGCCTTGCTTCAGCAATGCGCGCCGACAAACGACCGGAACGGTCTACACTATTGTACGGTTTCTCATACTCTTGGGTTTCAATTCCAATCCCGTCTCCTTCAACCTAATCTCTCGGCGTCAACCATACAATCTGATATGGATCGAGGTCGAACGAGAGCGCATCGGCGGCGGCGAGATACCTGCCTTTGCCAACCAGATCGTGCCACCAGGAGGATAAAGGCAGATCAAGATTCTGCAAATCCAGACTGAGAGACTGAGTTTGATCGGAAACGTTGATCAAGACCACAATCAGATTGTCGAATGGGTCGGCATCGGCCACGCCGCGCACCAGGCCGAGCACCGACGGGTTCAGGTCGAGGATGCGCTGGTCGGCGGCGGGATGAAAGGCGGGATGCCCACCGCGTTGACGCAGCAGGTGCAAATAGCCATTCAACACCTGACGCTGATGCGCGTCTGGCCGGGCAAGCGACTGCTCGATCTCAGGCAGCAAGAATTTCTGGCGATTGATCGAACGCGCCCTTCCGGTCTCGGCCACGCATTCGTGACAATTGCGGGAACCGAAGAGGCTGTGTATATAAATCCCCGGAACTCCGGCCAGAGAAAGCAAGATCGCCTGCGACGCCAGAAATCGAGATACATCGTGCGGGTCAGGCG
>JAGFJG010000096.1 GCA_024102915.1 Caldilineales bacterium | reverse complement strand
TTCGCTCGTAGGGACCGGCCTGCAAATAGCGCTGGCGTTCCATTATCATGGCCTGATTGATCACGACCTGGATCAGTTCCGGCAGTATCTCCAGGCCTTGCTCGGCAATCGCTTCTATTAGGGCTGGTGGTAAGGTACAATTCTGCTCGTAGGTCATGGCTGTGCTCCTTGCTAGTGATTTGATTGGTCACCAGAGGATACACCATGACCTACTGCCTTGAAATTACAGAACGAAGTTTACACTCTCTCGCGAAAGGCGAAAAACCATTATGGTGAACGGGGTATTTCGGTTTCCAAACATTTAGCGATATGTCTTGAACTAATATTACTTTCTGGTACAATGTTCAAGAAATAACCGCATAGTGAGCGTAGAATAGAGTGTGGGCTTGCACCGATTTACGCGATCGAACCAGTTTTTTGTCATCAGATCGTGTCGAGGCGAGGAAGCCTCAAGATGGATTCGTATTCAACCTCTTTCTATGCCATTTACGACTGTATTGCTACGCCCAAAACTCGTTGCACGCCGCTGCACGCGTCAGTTCAATAACTACTCCCTCTTCTAACCGCATATGTCGTCCAAGGTCCATTACTACTACCCCGCCACTCGTTGTTCGCCCGACGAAGTGGCCGTCCAGGAAATATACGACGAAGTTGTCGTTTATGACCTGAAACTCCACAAAGCCCATTCGCTGAATCACACCGCCGCCCTGGTGTGGCGCTGGTGCGATGGCAAAACCAGTACCGCCGCCATGACCGAACGGCTGGCAACTCATCTCAACCTCTCAGTCGAGCAGGCGGAACCGGTGTTGTGGCTCTCGCTTGATCGATTACAAAAAGCTCACCTGCTGGACGGCGAAGTAACCATCCCGTCCACCCCTGTTGGCATCACCCGGCGGCAGGCGCTCAAATGGATCGGTGGGGCGGCGCTCCTGCCGGTGGTGTATACATTGGTAGCGCCGACGGCAGCACAAGCGGCAACGAATTTGCCGCTTGGTGAGTCGTGTACGACTAGTAACGAATGTGCCTCTGGCTGTTGCAAGAAAAGTGGTGCGGGTGAGAATACGTGTGTTACGACAGGTTCGGGCTCTTGTATATGAGAAGAGTCGATAGACTCCAATTTACCATCTGCCACTGACACCCTATTGTAGACATACATCCTCGAAACACAGACATAATATGTGGAGTTGGAGAGCGTATCGGTGACAAGGCATTATCGATGACCTGATCCGGCTGATACCGATTTGCAGTAGCCTCCATGTGTGTGGAGCGAACGTGTGTGCGACGGAAGTCACGCGTAGGTTTATCTAGTGGCAAAACGAGTATTTGTAAGCGGCGGCTGTGGCTATATCGGCTCGCACACGGTGCGGGCCTTGCAACGCCGTGGTCTGGATGTCATCGTCTTCGACGACCTGATCAAAGGTCATCGCCAGGCTGTTAACGGCGCGCCCGTCATTACCGGCAACCTGCTCTCACAGGCGGACATCCGTGCTGTGTTTGCCGAATACCCTCATATCGATGGCGTCATCCACTTCGCCGCTCACGTGGAACCCAACGAATCGATGCGGGGTCCGGGAAAGTACTTTCAGAACAACGTGCAGGGGTGCGTCAATCTTTTGGACGCAATGACCGAGGCCGGGGTGCAGCACATCGTGTTTTCCTCCACTTGCGCCGTCTATGGAACCCCGGACGCCGTACCAGTGAAGGAAACAGCGCCCTTAAAGCCCGAAAGCGTCTACGGCGCTTCCAAACTGATGGCCGAACAGGCCATTCATTGGTATGGCGTCACCAGGACAATTCGGTCGGTGGCCCTGCGCTATTTCAATGCCGCTGGCTCCAGTCTGGACGGCCGTATCGGTGACGCCTATGACCCCGCCATCCGCATCATCCCCAGCCTGATAAAGTATTTGTTGGGCCAACGCCCAACCTTTACCCTCTTTGGCGACGATTATCCCACACCCGATGGCTCCTGCATTCGCGACTATATCCATGTCGAGGATCTGGCGAACGCGCATATCGCCGCCCTGGAATATCTTTGGAACAACGGCGAGAGCGAGGCGTTCAATTTGGGCATGGGCTATGGCGTCAGCAATTTTGAAATCATCGATATGGTGCAAGAGGTCACTGGCCTCGATTTTGAGATTCAGATTGGCCCCCGACGACAAGGCGATCCCGCCCGCATCTTTGCCGATATCACCCATGCCCAGGATTTGCTTGGATGGCAGCCACACCACGATCTGCGCACCATCATCGAATCCGATTGGCGCTGGCATTCCGCCCACCCCAATGGTTACGACTATTGAACTATCGTCACCTTGAAACCACTACTTTTGTTTAACAATTGACGATAGGCCATTGATGTTGAACGGCGGCGAATACAAAGGCGACACTGTGACCCATCGCCTATCGACCGTCGTCCATCGTCGAGAATAAAACTTCGGATTTCATTACGCCTTCTGATTATGGAAAAAGCGACCTTTACAAACAGGTCGCTTTTTTGTTGGGTTTCAATCTGCAGCTGATTTCCGGCTTGAATCAAGCCGCCCTGGTTTATGGCCGGGCGAAATCCGCCACAAAATAATACAAACCCCACTTACCCTGGGCGACGCCCACGCCAATCTCTGTGTATTGGCGGCTGAGGATATTGGCGCGGTGCGGGTCGGCTCCGGGCGGTTCATCGAACCACCAACCGACGGCGCGACCTGGGCTGCGAGAATAAACCCAGTTTTCGCTCGCCCATTCCGCTTCGTAGCCGCTGTCTCGTAAGCGCTTGCGGAGACGGTCGCCATCACTTCCCATGTGACTGCACCAATCACGATCTGCACAATCGTTGGCGTGTAACTGCGCTGCCTCAGCCAGCGCCGATGACCAGGCCAGCGGAGCCAGACCAGCCTCGACTCGCAATTCGTTGATCAGATCGACAACCTGCTGCGGCCAACCCTGAATCTCTTCCGGTAAATTGGTGATGACCAGTGTTGGCGTTGGTTCGGGGAGGGGAGTCGGCAGGGGTTCAGGCGTGGCTGTCGCTTCGGCGGTTGTAGCCTCATCGGGCTGAGGCTGATCGGGAGCGGGTGAGGCGGCGGCATCGCTATCAGTATCGCTGGCGGTCTCGCCAGCCGGTTGATCGGGCGAGGTGGCAGCTTGTTCAGCCGCATCGCCGATCGGTTCGCCGGATTCCGGTGCGGCCTGTTCAGGTGTATCTGTCACAACTGTGTCGGTCACGACGGCGCCTTCGGAGACAACCTGCGCGGGGGCAAGCTCACCGCCAGCTACCGCCTTCTCTGTTGCAGAGGCGGCAGTTGGGGCCGGCGTCGGTGTGGCGACACGCAAGACCGCGCCATCCGGCAAATTCAGCACCTGGCCCACGACCAGGCTGCGCGGATCGGACAGGGGATTGACCGCCGTAAGAGCGGAAAAGCTCACGCCATGTTTGACGGCAATATCCCAGAAAGTGTCGCCTTGTTGCACCACGTAACGCCCCGCTGAACGGGCTGCGGCAGGCGTCGGTCTCACTGATGCGGCAAACTCGCCCGGCGACGGGATGATGATGCGCTGGCCCACAACCAGCATGGCCGGTTTTGTATTGGGATTAGCTGCCCCTAACTCGCCCAGACTGATCCGATGATCCTGAGCGATTTGCCAGAAAGTGTCCCCTGACTTGACGATGTAGATTCGGGATACAGAGGTGGGGCGGACGGAACGAGTCGGCGTGGGGAATGGGGTTGGGGGAGCCGCACTCGCCGTATCCGCCAGAATCAGACAAGCCGCCAAAAGGGCGGCAAGTAAGACTGGTTTTATTCGCATGGCGGCGATCCTAGCACACGTTCACGTCCCAAAGCAAGGTTGGGTGCTGTGTAAATGAACGATAACATAGACGGATTGCGAATGTCTTTACCTCATTTTTGCGCGGTTTGCGGTGCTCGTTGTAAGTTAGCCGCCAACATTTTTACTGTCCGTGCCTCATTCTCATATCCCGGATATCACCATGAACCCTCCCCTTGTCGCCCTCGAAAGCACCGTCATCGCCCACGGCCTGCCCTATCCTCAGAACTACGAAACCGCCCTGCGCCTGGAGTCGATCATCCGCGAGCAGGGCGCTGACCCCCGCACCTGCGGCTTTATCGGCGGCGAGCCGGTGGCGGGACTGAGCGCCGGTCAGATCGAGCATTTCGCACGCGGCGAAGGCGTGGTCAAGGCTTCACTGCGCGACCTGGGCATCGTCGCCGCCCGCGGCTGGGATGCCGCCACCACCGTCGCCACCACCATGTGGGTGGCGCATCGCGCCGGCATCGAGGTTTTCGTCACCGGCGGTCTGGGCGGCGTGCACCGCGGCGATGATTTCGACGAGTCCGCCGACCTCACGGCGCTGGCGACGATTCCGGTATTGGTGATCTGCGCCGGAGCCAAGGCCATCCTCGACCTGCCGCGCACGCGTGAACGCCTGGAAACGTTGGGCGTGCCGGTGATCGGCTATGGCTGCGACGAAGTCCCCGCCTTCTACACGCGCTCATCCGGCTTGCCGGTCGATGCCCGCTGCGACAGCCCCGCCGAGGTTGCTGCCATCTGGCAGGCGCATCGGGCGCTGGGCTTGCGCACCGGCATGCTGGTCACGGTTCCCGTGCCCCCGGCGGCGGAACTGGACCCGACTGTGGCGGATGAGGCCATCACCGAAGCCCTGGCTGCGGCATCCGCCCAACAGGTGCGCGGCAAAACCCTGACGCCTTTTCTGCTCGACCACATCGCTCGCAGCACCGGCGCCGCCTCACTTCGGGCGAATCTGGCGCTGCTGGAGAACAACGCCCGCGTTGGCGCACAGATTGCATTGGGGCTAGCCCGGTAGATCGGGAATTGGTAGATTGGTGCAAACCAACCAACTCCCAACCAACCAATTTCCCCATCATGAACTGGCGTGACCCGGCCATCTTCATCCTTCGCATCTATTGGCGGATCGTGCGGCCTCGCACCATCGGCGTGCGCGGCATCCTGCAAGATGACGAGGGGCGGATTCTATTCGTGCGGCACAGCTATGGCAAACGTCGCTGGTTTCTGCCGGGCGGCGGCGGCGATGGCAACGAATCCGCCGATGAGTCGATGGTGCGCGAGATGCGGGAGGAAACCGGCCTGAAGGTCGAAGTCACCCGGCTGGTGGGGGTGTATCTGTGGCTGGAATCCTACAAGCGGGACAATATCTTCGTGTTCGAATGCAAACAGGTGGGGGGAGAACTACAGGTGGATCGTGGCGAGATCGCCGATTCAGGCTGGTTTGCTTTGGACGATCTGCCGCAGCCGCTCAATCCGGGAACCAGGCGCGTGTTAGCCGACTGGCAGAGCGGTCGCACCGGTTTCGGTCACTGGCCGAAATGACAAAAACCGCCCGGTTCTCGTAATGAGATCGGGCGGTTTAGTTTCAGTTGATTATTCGCAGTGCGTTGATCGGAATCGTCACGCCTGATCGACATTCACCGGCAGATCGACGGCAATGGGCGGGCGTTCGCCCTTGCTGAAGTTGAGCTTGGCCGTCTTGAGAGCATCGTCGTCGGCATCCCCTTCGATTTCAACATCGACAATGATCAGATCGCCGGTACCGAATTCGCCGCTCAAAAGGCTCTTGCTCAGCGGGCTTTCGATCAATCGCTGCAACAGGCGGCGCAGAGGGCGAGCCCCATATTCGGGATCGTAACCCTGCAGGGCCAGGGCGCGGCGGGCCAGATCGGTCAGTTCGATTTCGAGCGCGTGCTCTTCCAGCCGCTTGGCGACCTCGGCCACCTGCAAATCGACAATCGCCAGCACCTGCTCCTGCGTGAGCACATGGAAGGGGATGATCTCGTCCACGCGGTTGAGGAATTCGGGTCGGAAAGTGCGCTTGAGGTCACGGCGGATGTCGCCGAGCAGACGGTCGCTGTCCATGCCATCATCGGAACGGAAGCCGATGCGCTTGGTCTCGGTCACATGGTGCGAACCCACGTTGGTGGTCATGATGATCACGGCGTTACGGAAATCGACCGTGCGTCCCTGACCGTCGGTGAGACGGCCATCTTCCAGGATTTGCAGCAACGCGTTCCACACTTCGGGATGCGCTTTTTCCAGTTCATCAAAGAGGATGACCTGATAGGGGCGGCGGCGCACCGCTTCGGTCAATTGCCCGCCCTGATCGTAGCCCACATAGCCGGGAGGCGCGCCCATGAGGCGGCTGACCGTGTGCGCCTCGCGATACTCGCTCATATCGACGCGCAGCAGGGCGTCCGGATCGTCGAATAGAAATTCGGCCAGGGCTCGCGCCAGTTCGGTCTTGCCCACGCCGGTGGGGCCCAGGAAGATGAAGGAGCCAATCGGGCGGCGCGGGTCTTTCAAGCCAGCGCGGGAGCGGCGGATGGCGTCGGAGATGGCGACGATGGCCTCGTCCTGGCCGATGATGCGCTCGTGCAGGAAATCTTCCATACGCAGCAGCTTGCTTGTCTCCGATTCCAACATCTGGCTGACCGGAATACCGGTCCAGGCGTGGACGATCTCGGCGATCTGTTCCTCACCCACCATGCCGTCGAAGCCCGACGATGATTTCCAGTCTTCGGCCTTTTCTCGATAGGCTTTGTCCTGCAAGATCACATCGGTCTTGATTTGAGCGGCTTTCTCATAATCGCGCTCAGCCCAGGCTTCCTCTTCCTGGCGACGCAAGTCGTTCAACTGGCGGCGCAGGTCGCGCACATCAGCCGGTTCCGATTGCATGGCTACGCGCATCTTGGCGGCGGCTTCGTCGATCAGGTCGATGGCCTTGTCGGGCAGCTTGCGGTCGCTGACGTAACGGTGCGACAGTTTGACGGCGGCGCGCAAGGCCGCATCGGTGTAGCGAATCTCGTGATGGTCTTCGTAACGCTGGCGCAGACCGTGCAGAATCTCGATCGCTTCATCGGATGCCGGTTCCTCCACCCAGATGGGTGCGAACCGGCGTTCCAGCGCCGCGTCGCGCTCGATCTGCTGGCGGAACTCATCCGGTGTCGTGGCGCCAATCATGCGAAGCTCGCCGCGAGCCAGCGCCGGTTTCATCATATTGCTGGCATCCATCGCTCCCGTGGCCGCGCCCGCGCCCACCACGGTGTGCAGCTCATCGACAAAGAGAATGATCTCGCCCTCAGAGGCGCGCACTTCGTCCATGATGCCTTTGAGCCGCTCTTCGAATTCACCGCGGAAGCGAGTGCCGGCGATCAACGAGCCCAGATCGAGGGCCATGATGCGTCGCCCGATCAGCAAACTGGGGACATCTTCGGCGACGATGCGCTGGGCCAGCCCTTCGACGATGGCAGTCTTGCCCACGCCCGCCTCGCCGACGAGGACGGGATTGTTCTTGGTGCGGCGGCAAAGCACCTGGATGACGCGCGTGATCTCCGGTTGGCGGCCGATCACGGGGTCGAGCTTGTCCTCGACAGCCATGGCTGTCAGGTCGCGAGCGAATTTTTCCAGCAGGCGATATTTGGTTTCTTCGCGAGCCTCAGCGCCGTGCTTGCCCTTACGCATTTCTTCGATGGCGCGATTGATGCCGTCTTTGGTGATGTTGGCCTGTCGCAAGAGATTGGCGCTGGGCGTATTGCGCTCGCTGGCGATGGCCAGCAACAGGTGTTCGGTCGAGATATACTGGTCTCCGAGGCGTTCGGCTTCAGTAATGGCGGTCTGGTTGAGACGATTGAGGCGCGGGGTGATGTAAATCTGTCCCGGCGCGCCCACATTCATGTTCGGCCCGCCGCTGCGGGGCGAACGGTTGAGAATCGTCTCCAACTCCTTTCCCAGTTTTTCCAGATCGGCGCCCAGGTGACTGAGGATATGCCTGACCATGCCGTCGGGCTGCTCGACCAGGGCGAGGAACAGGTGCTCGGTGTCGGCCTGGCTGTGCTGGAAACGATGTAGTATTTCATAAGCGCGCATCAAGGCGTCCTGTGCGCGCTCGGTGTATCGGTCGAATTGCATCATTGTGGTTGACTCTTGGCGATTGACTTCGCTCTAACTTTCGGTACTCTCGAATGGTGTTTGGGGTGTAGATGGTCCTTTTCCAATGCTCTCAACACTAACTATAGTCCGCTTATGTCTAGCAAAGGGTAGGGAGAAGCACAATCGCACGAATGCATATAAAATTCAAATACTGACTCTATCCTGACGTTCATTCAAGCCGCAGATTGCTGAAGCTCGTGGGTTGACCCCAAACCATACCAGGCGTTTGCATCAAGATCGTCTGTTGCGCTGCTGTGTCGGGCGCATCGTTGTCGTTGGCATTGATAGCGTAACCAAGCACAAGTCCTGACCTCGGCTGTACGTTCAACATCGTCCACGGTATCGCGGCTTCGAGCGCATATCCGCCGCCGCGCAGGGCTGCCGCCGCCACGATCTGCTGGTTCCATTCCGGGCGGCGCTGCGGATACCACACCGCCGCCTCCGCCGGATTGCCGGTGGCATTGCCGGGCGAAAAGCCAATCTGAAAATCGTCGCCGGTAATGATGGCGCTATCGAAATCCGTAGGCAGGTCGCTGTCTATCCAAAGCTCCGAGGAATCGCCATTGTAAAGCGAAAACCCCGACATCTCCTGCACGTGAACGTCGTCGATCACATCGATGCTGTAGTACAGATTGGCCTCATCCCAGGCCAGGCGGACATTGACCGAGAGATCCCCTGCGCCCGAATAGTTCTCCAAACCCGATTGCACAATGGTCACTTGTGTTGCCGGAATCCCGGCCCAGTCGTCGAGGTTGCCATCGATGCGGATGCCCTGATGGCGGAAGGCGGTGTAGTCGCCGCCATTGTTTCGGAACGGCCCGACGTAGGGCGTCGCAGTCGCCGTTTCGGCAGGGGTGGGTGTTGGCGTAACCGTCGGCGTGGAGGTTGGGGTGGGGATGGGGGTGGATGTCTGAGTCGGGTCGAGGGTGGATGTGGCGATCGGCGTGGAAACCGTGGTTGACGTGGCGGTGGAGATCAGGATCGGGGTCGCCGAGACGAAGGGCGTGATCGGTAAATTAGCGAGATCGACGGTGGGCGTTGGCGTAGGCGCCGGTTGAAACGCGCGTAAACCGACCGTCACAACAACCAATCCCACGCTGAAAACAGCCAGGGCGGTGATCACAACGATGAGGGCTTGCGCCATTGAACTGTTAGACTTTGTTTGCACAGTTTCGTGAGTCTGAGAGAAGTCGGTTTCCTACGCGTCGGACAAAACTGAAGTCACGCCGAGGTCAGTAGTTTTTGCTCGACGACGATGGATGATTGAACTCGTTTTGTCACTGCATCCATCATCGTCCATCGTCAACGGTTGGTCGAAAGTAGTGGTCTCAAACTGACGTCAGTTTAAAAACGTAAGTAGGCCCCGACCTGATAGCCTCGCTCCACCAGGGGGTTGTCTGCGGGCAGGATGATCACCTCGGCCTGTTGGGCGATGGCGCGCCGGGCTACGGTATTGATGGCGTCGGGCAATGGTTCGGTGGCGCTGCTGCACACCGGGCAAACGCCATTCGGCTCGACGCTGAGGAAGTTGCAGATGGTGCAGCGCTGCACATGGTCTTCGGCCACTTCGTATGAATCGGTCAACAGTAATTGCTGTACCCGACCGCCCTGCAACGCGTCCAGTGTGGAGCCTAATCCGACCACGGCGGGGCCTCCTTTTCCGGCGGCCACTAGCAAGTCTTCCGCCAATTGTTGGTGATATTGGGCCCGCGCTGCAAAAGCGACGGATTCGGCGCGTTCTCGCACCTCCTGCGTATCGGCAGTGAGTTCCAGTGGTGTAGTTCCGACGATCAATTTTTGGATGTGTTGGGGTAAAAGAGTCTGAAAATGAGCGACGTTGCCGTCGGTGCCGGCGAGAACCAGTCGTCGCCATTCGTATTGACGTGCATACTGCTCGGTGAGTTCCGCCACAGCCCGCAGATTGCTCATGGCCGCTTCGTCTTCGTGCCTTTGATACCGAGACGCCGCCCACCCGCCTTGCTTATGACGCTTGACATCCTCGCCCACAATACCGCTGGCTTCTTCCAACACACCCATGTTGAATGTGAAAAAGCGCCCGCCCAGCTTATCAATTGCAACCACGCCGAAATTGCCATAGGTCTCGAATAACTCCACCAGACGTCGCACGAGCGGCCGCCGATCCACCATAATGGCATCTTCAACAGGCACATTGAATGTATAGGTTCGCCAAAAACCGAGTTCCTGACAGGAGAAACACACCACGCCGCGCGACTTTCGCTCATATTCCAGATCGAAGTAACGCTCAACGCGCTCTCGATCCGCCGGGTCGACATTGTTATTGCCGTTCAATAGATTGCGTAATGACAACCTGTATTGATCCATTGAAACCTGACGGGGATCCACATTCAGGTAGAGGCTAAGAACGCCATAATCCTGGCCGTCAAATTCAACCAATTCGCGCAAATCAGATTCGTGAATCATTGCTGTTACTCCTTGGTAGTTGTCTCTTGCATGAACCCTGGAGAGCCAATACTGGCAAGGCCCCGAAGTTCACCTGGGAAAACCGATGGCGACACGGGAAAGAAAAGCGGCAGTGATTGACGGACGTTGGAACGCCGAAACAATTCACTGCCGCAGTAGAAACTAACGGGAGAGATGCGAGACTGTCAGTTGGGATTTTTCCATCAGGGGCCACTCGTCGTTGAGATCGGAAGTTCGGCCACTCATCTATCCAGAGCTTAGCAGGTTGCAGTCGTGATGTCAACCCATTTTGCCGACCGGTTTAGCGGCCTGCGACGCCCGTAATCGCCCGGTCGTTATTGTCCACCGAACAGGTCCGAGGGCAGGATCAGTTGCTCACCGCTACCGCCGACAACGGTCGGATAATTGCCGCTCCATTGGTTTACAGCCTGCCAATCGATGATCTCATCCGACAGACTTTCTGCGATCAGGCGATTCGCTTCAGCCTGCGCTCGCGCGCGTACCAGAGTAGATTGAGCCTGCGCCTCAGCCTGCAACTTGATCGATTCCGCCTCACCCTGGGCGACGCCGATACGTTCCAGCCGCTGGCGTTCGGCCTCAGCCTCGGCTTCGGTGATGACGCGCTCCTTCTCGAACTGCGCCTGCCGCGCCAGATTCTGCTTGGTGATGATATTCTCAGCCTCGATCTGCTTATTCTCGACGGCCTGTTTATACGCTTCGGTGAAACCGATCTGGCGCAGGCCGAAGAAGACTAATTCCAGCCCCTCTGCCGCGAAGTCAGATTCCAGTTGTTCTGTGATCTCATCCTGCGCCCCGCGGATGTCGCCGGAATAGAGCTGATTGGCTGTAAAATTACGCAACAGCGTGCGCACCCACACCCGGCTGTTTTGCTTCACGATCTTTTCAACGACCTCTTCCTCGGTACCGAGGTTATTGACGATGTTTGCAGCTTCCTGCGGTTTGATGCGGAAACGCACCGTATATCGCGCCGTGATCTGCTGGCCGTCACTGGTAGCGGTATCGACCTGGAAATCGGCGTAATCGGCGTCCGAGAAGTTCGGGTCATCGCTCGTCTCATACACGATTTCCTGCGTGCGATAGACGATGGTCTCATCCACAAATGGGATTTTCCAGTTCAGGCCGGGTTCAAAGACATTCACCACGCGGCCCAGACGTTTGACAACGGCGACTGAGCCAGCCTGTACAATTGTGTAGCTGTTTAGAATTGCCAACATCAGAATCACGACGAGGAACGCAATTCCGCCGGCGACTACCGCCGATCTGCTGCGCTGTTCCCCTCGCCGTGCACTGGCTCCGGCGATCAAAGCCGCAACGCCGACGCCGACGATAATGGCGACCAGAAAACTAATGAAGACCTGTCCCATGGGAATTACTCCTTTTGAAAAGGCGGTTGATCAGCCGGAGATCGGCAGCCGCCATGAATGCAAGCAACGGTTTCTCCCAACTTATAACACGTATCGCGGGGTTCAGCCTTACCCAAAACTGTCGAATACCTGACATATCCTCCGATATGACCAACTGTCAGGGGATAATCAATTGCTGCCCGGAGACAATGCGATTGGGTTCAGTCAGCGCATTCGCCTGGATGATGGCGGCTGGCGTCACGCCGTACTTGGCGGCAATGGCGGTCAAAGTCTCGCCTGGCTGCACAACATGCACACGTTGCTGGCTCGATGCCGAGCCTGTTCCCCCGCCCGATGGGATCGTCAACTTCTGTCCGGCGCGAATCGAACTGGGATTGGTGATGCCGTTCGCCTCCGCCAGACGGTTGAGCGGAATCCCATACTTTTGGGCGATGCCGAAAAGCGTCTCCCCCGCCTGAACAGTGTGCACATACCCGCCGCCGGTCTGCGCCCCCCCTGCTGCGGATGGCGCAGGAATCGTCAATTCCTGACCGGCGCGAATGGCGGTCGGGTCATCGATTCCATTAGCCGCCGCCAGCGTCGCCACCGTGACGCCGTGCTTTCTGGCGATAGCGAACATCGTGTCGCCCGCCTGCACAACATAGGTCGTTGGGCTGGTTCGAACGGTTGCAATTGCAGTCGCTGCCGGTTGCACCGTGGTCGCTACCCTGGCGGTTGCCGCGGGCAAGGGCGTGGCGGCGGCAAGTGTGGCGAGAACATCGCCACTCAATTGTACCGGTTCGGTCGGCTCAACCGTCCCTTCGGTGATGCCCCTCTCCCGCGGCGATACCGGCTCTTCTTCATCCGCCGCTGCACTGGTGGCTGTCGCCTGCCCTTCAGCCGGCGTAACATGCGGCGTCAGCGCCGGCACCTCATTCGACGGAGACGAACCAGGCGTGCCGGTTCTGTTGACCCGTACCGTGAAGGTGGAAACGGCATTGGGGATTTCGGGCCGGTCGCGCGTACAGCCGCTCAGTGCCAATACGCCTGCAGTCACCAATACCAGGAGGACGCCAATGCTGCGCAATTTCGTCATCGAATTCTGGGGAGCGGACATTTGCATGATCCTAACATAGAGCGCTGCACGGGACAACGGCCATCAAGCAGCCATATCTTCGGCCAATTCTTCGGCCGGATGGCGGGGCACACGCGGCAAATAAACCTCAAACGTCGTGCCTTTCCCTTTCTCAGAACTGACGCTGATTCGCCCGCCGTGCATACGCAGGATTTGCTGACATACGGCGAGGCCCAATCCAAAGCTATCGGGGCGGGTGGTGAACAAAGGCTCAAAGATCATTTTCATGCGTTCTTCGGGAATGCCTGGCCCGGTATCGTGCACCGACAAACGCACGCCCTCCGTCGCCAACATCAACCGAACAATGATCTGCCCGCCATCCACACGCACAGCCTGGACGGCATTATCGACCAGGTTACGCAAAAGCAGGCGCATTTGCTTGGGATCAGCCTGGATGGGCGGGAATACCGGCGGCTGCTCCACCCGTAACGCTACGCCTTCGGGCAGTTCCAATGAGGAAATCTCCGCCGACACTACATCGTCCAGGTTGACGTTTTGCAGTTGCGCCTGACCAAGCGCTGTAAAGTTTTGCAGACCCTGAAGCATGTGCAGGGCGTTGTCGAGTTCGGCGTTAAGTTTGCTGAGAGTCGTCGGTTGGGTCAGGGCCTCTGGCGGCAGCGCCAGCGTGTCGCGGATATCGATCAGCGGCGCCCGCAGCGAACGACTCACCTGATTGGCAATCTGGCCGATGGCGCTGAGCCGCTCCAGACGGCGCGTCTGTCTCTCGGCATCATACAGCTCCGACTGGCTGCTTTCTAGCTCGGCCTGTGCATGCAAGAGCTGCACCTGCGTTTGCACAAGGTCCTGTTGCGTCTGGAAAAGATGCACGGCCAGCGTCTCGATGAGCGCATTCTGCACGATCAGCACCAACGAGATGGCAATGGCGGCCGCGATAATCTGGTTGATAGGCAATGCCCTCGGCAGCGGGATGTAGTTCAGGACGATCAGGCCGACATACACGCCAAGGATCACAAGAAGCGATAGCGTCACCAGGCTGTTGAACCCGGGTCGGGCGATGATCAACCCGCCCGCCAGCCCCAACGGCAGGAGCAACAGCCAGGAGGCCACGACGATGTTGCCGATGGCGATCTCCGCCGCAAATATCAGCAGGGCCGTAACAATCAGTTCAAAATAAGTGCTGGCGGCAGGCCATTTCCTGATTGCTAGCCAGTAAATCCCTAGACCCGCCAGATCGGCCAGAAGAATGGCATACAGCCAGACGGCATTGATCGCCGGCGGTTCCAGGAAAAGGATCGCCAACAGCAGACCATCGACCGCCGTTCGTACCAGGACATAGACCCGCGCCCGATTGAGGATCAACTGGTTTTCATCTGGCAATTGGGGCTCGTCAGAAGGTGCGATGCTCATCAGGCAGTGCCGATTGCGGCTGTCGCAATTGCGTCTCGAATCCATCCAGCGCCACGCGGGCTGTGAGATTGGCGCTGAGCGGCGTCACAGAGATCACGCGGTCGATTGCGAATGCGGCGATATCCGAATCCGGTTCCAGTGTTTCGTGATTGATCCCCACCTCGTAATCCAACCGCAGGCTTTGCCCCAACGAAACACGGCGGGTGGGGTGAGAGATATAGTAGGGTTGCCTGCTCTGGGTGGTGGCGCGCCAGGGAGTGGTCGCTGTCACATTTCCTGGCAGGTCGATTTTGAGCGCCGCCACATCCGGAGGCCAGGCGTTTGGGGTCAGTGCGTGGCTGGCGAAATACCTCAGCCAGTGGGCGGCGCAACGCCAGTCTACATCGTGGCCATGGTTGTAATGATAGTCCTTATGCGTCTCCAGCGAGATGGCGATGGCGCGGATGCCCATGTCCCCGCCCTGCAAGGCGGCACCCACTGTGCCGGAAATGCCGGTGCTGCTGCCCAGGTTTTCGCCGAAATTCACCCCGCTGACGACGAGGTCCGGCTTGCGTGGCGCGAGTTCGATCACGCCATAGAGCACTGCCTGAGCCGGTGATCCGTCGAGATGAAAGGCTTCGAGTTCGACGCCGCCGACCTTGATCTGAGTCGCATAGATGCGGCCATCATAACCGGCTGGCAGGCTGCGCGACATGCCCGATTGTTGTTCGCTGGGCGCGACAATGAGCAGGTCACCCAATCCCTGCAGGCCGGAAACGGCAGCGGCGAGGCCGGGGGAATGAATGCCGTCGTCGTTGGTAACGAGAATAAGGGGTGTCATGGAGACGAATGGGGCAAACCATCAGGAGAAGGGGTTGCCGAAGAAACGCTTTGCCTCCTGCCGGGATGCGTCCGTTCAAGTATAGCAGACAGCGCCGGGCGGAGCGAGATCGCCAGTCGAGCGCAAAGGCGGTTCATGTCAGTTCGGAGTTCTAAGTTCCGGGTTCAACGTCGAGCGCCTAGAGGCGTTCCAACACCTGAAACAGGTCAGCTACAACCTGAGTATTTGTTGAAAATAAAGCGGCGCTGGAACATCGCCCAGCGCCGTAAGATCATGCTTTGAACTTTCGGGCCGCTCACCCGAAACATCATCAACTGCGGCGGCGGCGCAAGATATCCAGATACACAGCCAGGATCACGATCACGCCGGTCACCACGAACTGCCATTCCTGCGGCACGTTCATGATGCGCAAGCCGTTGGTCAGCGTGCTGATGATGAATGCGCCAATGATCGTGCCCAGGATCGTGCCTTCGCCACCGCTCAAGGACGTGCCGCCGATCACCACGGCAGCGATGGCGTCCAGTTCATAACCAACGCCCAGCGCCGGTTGGGCCGAGTTGAGGCGGGAAGCGATCATGACCCCCGCCAGCCCGCTGAAGACGCCGCCCAGTGCATAAACGGCGGTTTTCCAGTTGGCGACATTGACGCCGGAAAGACGGGTCGCTTCTTCATTGCTGCCGATAGCCACCGTGTAGCGACCCAGCACGGTCTTGCCCAGAATGAAGGCCGCCACCAGGGCGGCAAGAAAGAGAATGAATACAGCGTTCGGAATGCTAAAGTTCGGTGCAATCGGTTTCAGCAGAGGATCCAGCACCGAAGACATCGTGATCAAGCGAAATCCCGGCGTGTTATTGAAATAGATCGGTTTGACAGTGCCAGTCTCGATCGTCGAAAGCACCAGCGCCAGACCACGCGCAATCATCATCATGCCCAGCGTGGCAATAAAGGGCGGGATGCGCATGCGCGCAATCACCACGCCGTTGATCAGGCCCGCAGTCGTACCCGTGAGGATGCCGATCATGATCCCGACCGGCACCGGCAAATGGTAGATCGAAACCGCCAGACCTGTCATCACAGCAGAGAGCGTCATCACAGTCCCTACCGACAAATCGATGCCGGCAGTGATAATGATGAAGGTGGCGCCCAACGCCAACACGCCGTTGACAGCCGTGGCCAATAAGATGCCGACGATGTTTTCGGGGGTGGCAAAATAGGGCGATAAGAACGAAAAAACCAGGAAGATAACGATCAGCGCGGCAAAGGCTAAGAGCTTCTGCGCCGCGCTAGACTGGAAAACAGATCGCTTGGTTGTGATAGTGGTTTCGGCGACTGCCATGTTGATAATTACTCCACTGACGGTTCACTTGCGGCAGCTTCGGCCAGACCATTGTCCGCCGTCGCCACCATGACGCTGCGTTGCGTTGCCAGGCGCATGATCCCCTCTTGGGTGGCCTCGGCTGCTGTCAATTCACCTGTAACACGGCCCTCGCACATAACGACGATGCGGTGACTCATCCTGAGGATTTCCGGCAACTCGGAAGAGATCATGATGATCGACTTACCCTGCTGCGCCAATTCATTCAGAAGTTTATAAATCTCGCTTTTGGCGCCCACATCGATGCCGCGCGTCGGTTCATCAAATATCAGGACTTCGGTATCGGCGGTCAACCATTTGCCGATGACGACTTTTTGCTGGTTGCCGCCCGATAGGTTGCGGACTCGTTGGCCGATACTCGGCGTCTTGATCGCCAGTGCATCCACATAACGCTCAGCTACCACTTCCGTCTTGCCATCATTGACCACGCCCAGGAAGCCTATGAATTGCGGGAACGAGGCTAAAGCGATATTGCTCTCCACATCGAGTCCTAGCGCCAGACCATAACGCTTGCGGTCCTCGGACAAGTAGCCGATGCCATATCGCACGGCGTCGCGCGGGCTGGAGATGTCGGCCCTGACGCCATTGATATAAATTTCGCCGGAATCGAGGGGGTCCGCACCGAACAACGCGCGGGCGACCTCGGTGCGCCCCGCGCCCATGAGACCGGCAAATCCGAGAATCTCACCCTTTTTCAGCGTGAAACTCACATCCTTGATTGCTGCGCCGCGATTCAGTCCGCGCGCTTCCAGCACGATCTCTTCGCTGGGGTGTTCGGGCACTTCCGGCGAAGACTCGAAAATCGTGCGCCCCACCATCATACTTATGATACGGTCAATGGTAACAGTGGCGGCGTCCGCCGTATCCACATATTTGCCATCACGCATCACCGTAATACGGTCCGATATCTGTTTCAGTTCTTCGAGACGATGAGAAATGTAGACGATGCCAACGCCTTTGTCACGGAACTGCCTGATGAGACGGAATAGCTCTTCGATCTCCGTGTCCGTCAGGGCCGCGGTCGGCTCGTCCATGATCAATACTTGCGAGTTGAAGGAAAGCGCTTTGGCGATTTCCACCATTTGCTGCTTGGCGACAGAGAGATCGACAGCCTTGGTGCGAGGGTCCAGGCGCAAGTGCATCGATTCAAATAGCTCCTGCGTCTGCGCGTTGATCTTCTTTTCGTCGAGCATGAACCGCACTTTCCCCCGCGGTTCACGCCCAATAAACACATTCTGCGCCAATGTCAGGTGATTCATCAGGTTCAATTCTTGATGAATCATGCTGATCCCTAAATGTTGTGCGGCTCGTGGGTTCGGGATATCGACCTCTTGCCCCTGATAGATGATTGCGCCCGCGTCCTTGGCGTAAATGCCAGCCAGAATTTTCATCAATGTCGATTTTCCGGCGCCGTTCTCCCCAACCAGCGCATGCACCTCGCCAGCGTTTAACTCGAATTTTGCATGATCCAGGGCTCGTACGCCGGGAAAGGATTTGTCAATCCCCTCCATTCTGAGCAAAACATCACCCATGGGATTTCCTTCGATTCATGATGAATTGATAAAACTTCACTTACGCTCCCAGGCGAGGCATTCGTTCGTGAAAAAATCTCCAGGAGGGGAATTCCCCTCCTGGAGACGGATGTGAAAGTTGTTGAGCCTATTCGTAAAGAACGGCTTTGATCTGGTCGGAGTCGATGTTCGAATTATCGAACCAGTAGAAACCGGTGTCAATGACCTTCTCAACCGGTTCACCGTTGATCGCCTTGACCGCGGCTTCTACACATTTGTAGCCAATGCCGATCGGGTTCTGGGTGATGGCCCCGGCTTCCTGACCGCTGCGGATCGCATCGATCTGTTGCTTGCCGGAATCGTAGCCGATGATCACAAGGCCTTCTTTGCCCAATTCGGTCGCAGCATTGAGGACGCCAATGATGGAGCCTTCGTTAGCGCCGAAGTAGCCTTTTAGCTCCGGGTTAGCCTGCATAACTGCTTTGGCCAGGTCGGTGGACTTGAGGTGGTCGCCGGCGCCGTAGTCGATGTTCACGATCTCGATGTCCGGGTATGCCTCGGCCATTCGATTGACGAAGCCGTCGCGGCGGTCAATGCCGGTACGGCTGGTCTGGTCATGCACCAACACGGCCACCTGGCCAGAACCGCCGATTAGCTCGGCCATCTTGTCGGCAGCCAGGGCGGCAGCGGCGATGTTATCCGTGGCGGCTGTGGCGACCGGGATATCACTGTCCACGCCAGAGTCGAAGCCAACGACCGGAATGCCTTTGGCTTGCGCCTCTTCCAACAAGGGGATCGCAGCCTGCGTATCGAGGGCCGCCAGGCAGATAGCAGCCGGGTTCTTGGCCAGAGCAGCCTGAAGCATTTCGATCTGCTTGTCCACTTCCGACTCGGTCGCCGGGCCTTCGAAGGTGATGTCCACGTTGTAGTCGGCGGCAGCTTGCTCGGAGCCAAGCTTCACAGCCTGCCAGAACTGATGCTGGAAACCCTTCGAGATGACGGGAATGTACGGCTTGGCGGCAGCTTCTTCAGCGGGCGCAGCGGCATCATCGCCGGCCGCTGGTGCGACAGGCGCGGCCGGCGCGGCGCAGGCGCCAACGATGGCTGCAACCAATAGCAAGCCCAACAATGCCAACACGATTCGTTTGTTCATAACCAGTATTCTCCTTGAGATGGAATGAGTATGCGATCTCCAGATGGAGTCGTCAACGAAATAAGGGAGAAGATAGTCGTAGAGAACGCCTCACGGCAGCCGAAGTACGAACTCAGGATCAAGCGCGTAGTACTTGAACAAATCGAGGAATAACCCTGAGAGAAGAGCGAGACGTCGCGCTGTCCAACCACAATATGACCAGATTTTCCCGATTATACAACCAGAAGCCAAAGTATCAAATCTTCCATATGCCGAGGCTCGTTCCGCATTATGGAAGATGCGCCGCGAACATTTCATGTGCATCAGGCGTCAATGAATTGAAGTGTATCGTTGTCTTTGGAAAACAGCTTCGACTTGCGATGAATCGCTGTAAACGGCACAATAAACGTACTCGTAGAAGGCGTCAGACCGTAAGTGGTCAACTCTGTCCGCTATCTGACAGCCCGATGATCTCAAGTTGCTCATATAACTTGAGTTTATCGTCTTTCATGGAGGTGGCTATGTTCAAGTATGTGCGCTGGTATTCAGTATGTTTATCGTGCCTGCTGACACTGTTGCTGACCAGGGGAGGCGCCTGGGCGAGTTTTGCCACGGACATCGTGGTTGCGGGATCAGGCCAGGATGAGCAATTGCACGGCATTGGCTACGATTGTGATCGCAATCAGTATCTTGTCGTGTGGCATGTTGATACAGGCGGCGGGGACACCGACATTTGGGGTCGACGTGCAAGTGCGAATCCTTTTAACTGGCTGGGCGGCGCTTTCCCCATTGCCCAGACCTCGGCGCCGGAGCGGGCCGCGGCGGTTGTCTTCAATCATACCGACAATGATTATCTGGTCGTTTACGAAAGACAACTGTCAAATGGCGATGTGGATATCATCGGTCAACGCGTCGCCGGCAATATCGGCGAGGGCGACAACGGCCCAGACCTGAAAGGCGAAACCATCCCTGTCGCCACAACGATCACTAGCGAAACCCGCCCAGCGGTAGCTTATCTGACGACAACGCAGCAGTTCTTGGTTGTTTATGAATGGAACGGCGATATCTGGGGGCAGCGTCTGGCCCGATATCGCCAGGGCGATTCCAGCGGCGAGATGGTGGGGACTTCGTTTCAGGTGGCGTCAGATTCGCAGTGGAAAGAGACCCAGCCGAGTATAACAGCCAGCACTCAGCAGTCTTATTTTCTGGTTGGCTACACCTACGAATTCGGGGTGGGCGATTTCGACATCCGGGGGCAGCGAGTTCGGGGGAGTTCGCTGCCAGGGAATGATTTGCTGGGAACGTCTTTCGATATCGCCTCTCGGGGCGCGGATGAAACACAATCGTTTCTGGTTTTCTCGCCGCAGCGGCAGACATTTCTGGCTGTGTGGCAGGCGGAGTCGGGCATTAACAGCGACGTGCGCGGGCTATGGATGGACGCCAAGAATCTCGCTGGCAATCCCGCTATTGGCGGTTCATTTGAAATCGCCGCCGACCTCGTGGCACTGGAAGGACAACCGCGTGCCGATATCGATCCCATCAACGGAGATACGGTCGTCGTCATGCGTTATGCGTCGGGGCCAGGCATTACGCCACAGATCGGGCAAGTCTGGCTCAATCCTGATCCGGTTTCGACTACAAAAATCATACGCCCACTGAATCTGACGCAGCCGCGCGTCTATGGCTATACACAACCACGCGTCAAGCTCTGTCATAATCGTCCGGGAATGTTGATCGGTTACAGCGCCCGTCGCTCGGACGTCGATCGGGATGCGCATGTGTTGGCGACCAGCCGGTGGAGCCTGACCCTGCCGATGGTGATGCGGAATATTAATTGATGAATTGATGGGGTGTTGAGTGAATCAGTCCGTGAACGGCCCATTCACGTTTTAGCAGCTTGGCCCAGCCTTTCGGGATAGTCCCCCATCAGCATATCCACGCCCATCGCCACCAGACGAGCGATGTCGGCAGGCTCGTTGACCGTCCACACATGAATGCGTTGGCCGCGGGCGTGGACTTTTGCGATCAGTTCGGGCGTGACTAGGGTCATTTGTGGATGCAGGGCGGCCGGCCGCAAGACTCGTCGCCACCAACTTGAACGCAACAACCAGGGTTCGAAATCCCCCCACAGCGCGCCCAGAGTGATGCGGGGTTCCAGGCGCTTGACCTGCCACAGCACAAGCGGATTGAAGGACGAGATCATCGCCCTGTCAAACAAATCGTGGCGGCGAAACAGTTCCATAACGCCCCGCTCGACGCCATTCAAATTGAGGCTTTCGTTGATCAACTCGAAATTGAACAACAGCCTGTCCCCCACCGCCTCGACCACCTCATCCGGCGTGGGCATGCGTTCGCCCGCAAAACGGGACCCGAACCACGAGCCAACATCCAGAGCGCGCAGATCATCGAAACGCCAGTCTTGCAACCGCCCCGTGGCATCCTCAACCCTGCCCAACTCGCGGTCGTGCTGAACGATGAGTTTGCCGTCCGCCGTGATTTGCACGCCGTATTCACTGCCATGCGCCCCCCTCTCGTCAGCGAGTTCAAAAGCGGCAATCGTATTCTCAGGCGCATGCGCTGAAGCCCCACGATGGGCAAACGCCAGGCAGCCTTCGGGGAAAATCACGCCGACCTCCTCTCCAGGGCGGAGCGCAACCAGGCCGGGTCATCGGTAATCAGCCCGACTGGATGCCATTTCAATGCCTGCGCCAATCGCTGCTCGTCGTTGACGGTCATCAACCACAGGGGCCGTCGCAGTTTGGTCACGAGTTTGTCATTGACGAATTCCATCTCGGCGTGCAGATCATCGGCTTGGGAAAAGCGCCGCGCCAGCGAGCCTGAGTACCAGGGCGGCAGCCCGGTCGCCTGCATCAGGCCCGTGCGCAATGAAGGCGCCAGCTTCTTGAGTCGGCGCAAGGCATAGGGGTTGAAACTGGTGACCGTCACGGCATCGGCCAATCCCCTGCGCTTGATCTCCGCCCAAGTATCTGTTTCCATGCCCTCGGATTTTCGTGTAAACGTCTTCATCTCCAAAACCATCTTCACCCGCCCGGCCAGCGTGTCTAGAGCCTCGGTCAGCGTCGGCACGCGCAATCCTTTGTAACGCTCGCTAAACCATCCGCCCACATCCAGTTCGCGTATTTCATCGAAGGTGAACGAACGGATGCGCCCGGTTCCATCACTGATTTCATCAACTTCCAGGCCATGCATGATGATCAGCTTGCCATCACTGGTGAATTGCACGTCCATCTCGATGGCATCCGCCCCCTGTTCGACAGCCAGTTCGAATGCGGGCAGCGTGTTCTCAGGCGCCAACGCGCGGGCGCCGCGGCGGGCGACGATCAGCGGGCCGGCGGGGTTCAGGTCGAGCATTGGATGGCGAGGGTCAGGATACTATCCGGTCGCAGGCTGATTACAGGTCTACTTCCTGCTGCCCCGTGATCAGCGCCACTTTGTTGTTGTCGTTCAATTGGCGCAATTCATTGATCATGGCCTGCGCTTCACTGCTTTTTTTTAACTCCACCCCATAGACAAGTTCATTCAACGTCCCCGCCTGCGTGGTCTCGACAGCGATCAGGTCATAGCGATTGAGATAGCGATTGAACACGGCGTTGAACAGGTTGTCGTAGGGGATATCGACCGGAACCCGGATCTTCAAAATCTGTTCACGGATGTCCTTGGCGAAAGTATTGAATGTGACCATCGCCCAATTTAGACCGCTGATCACCAGCGTCGCCACCACGGCCAGGCCATAAAACCCCACGCCGCAGGCCATGCCGATGCCCATGGCGAAGAAGATGAACCCCACATCGCGCGTCTCCTTCACGGCATTGCGGAAGCGGACGATCGAGAGCGCCCCCACCAGTGTAAACGCCCTGGCGATATTCGACCCCACCACCAGCATGATCACAGCCACCACCATGCTGACCAACACCAGCGTGTGCACAAAGCTCTGCGAATAGGAGGCGCTGCGATGCGTGCGCCGATAAGTCCAGGCGATGATCATCGACAGCGCAAAGCTGAGGACGATGGTGAGCGCCACATCCTGGATTGTGAAAGTGTTGGTGGCGTCAACGACCGAGGTGAAGAACTGGTTGATGATGTCCATAGCCGTATTTCACAGGGTAATGCGTTGTGTGTCAAATACCGCAGCCGATGCTTCCAGGGCCGCACAATATTTGCTGACGCGGCGGAACGCGCAATTGTGGCGACCCAGGATTTCGGTCAGCCAATAGGGCACGCGGCGATTGACTTTTACTTCCAGGATGCACCAGTCGGGCGGCAGGAAATAGTGATTCGGCTCGCTCAGACCAGACAGCAGGGTGAGATCGTGGACACGGTATTTGGTGACGGTGTCAAACGTGATACGCAGGGCAGGCTCGTACTCGCTGCCGTTGAAGGCCAGCCGGTCGTAACTGACCACGCAGGTCGGGCGCAAGTCCAAAGCCCGGTGTAGGTAGACTACTTCTTCGGCCACCCTGCGGTCGGGTTCGGGCAGGTCAGGCAGCAAATCCCCCAAATCGGAAAGCGCTTCCGCCTGGGCATAGGACAGCGTCAATCGTCGCTTCTGCAGGGTCTTGTCGTCGCGATGCTTGATCTCCAAATACGCGGGCGTTTCCGGCGTGACCTCATTCGCTCCGTACACCCGCACCCGCACTTTGCGCCGCACCCGATGCCCCTGGATTTTGTCCCAATAAGCTTTGTAATCGGCGGTGTCGAAATAGAGGCTGGTGACCGGATAATAGCCGGCATCGTCACCGAAACGGTCGGGCGTCATCCGCTGCAAGAGGTCGGTGATGAGGTCGTCCCGATTATGGCGATTCAAGACGTATTTCAATTCGTAACGCTGGCGCGCTTTCACGCGGGCCACAGTCGAGCCGATCTCATAATCCAACCAGCGCTTCATCGCCTCGCCTCCGCCGCCGAACCGGGCGTCCCCAATGCCTGTCGGCTGGCCCGCCAACTGGATGGATCGTTGGGATCGCCGCCCAATCGCCACAGCGTCAGGGAATCGCCGCGGCCATCGGCGCTGAGCGGCCAGCCGTTGTCGGGTTCATAGCTGACCGAGGTCAGGACAGAGCCGAAGCGGTCGCGCAGCGTGATCGTCTCACCTTCGTTGGCTAACGCACCTGTGTAAATTCCGGCGAACGGAGCAGCGGCATAGCGCGAGCGGAAGGCTGGGAAGTCACGAATCAGCACTAGACTCTCGCCCGGCTCGATTCGTGACCCCAGCGGGAAGATAAAATTGATGCCGGTGAAATTAGCCAGCGATAGATCCAGCGAGGCGTCGCCAAAATTGGTGAGCTCGATGAATTCATAATTCGAGCTGCCGGGCGGGTTGTACATAATCTCGCTGATGCGCAGGTCGGGCTGGCTGCCGGCAGGCACAAAGCGCGCCTCACGCAACGGGCTCCACTCGCCATTGGCAAACGTGCGGGCTTTGACGACGGTCTCGGCCTCGATGCGGATGGGGTTCGCATAGCGCATGGCGGCGGATGCCGGTTCGCCGCTGCCGGTCTGGCGCGGATCGGAGCCATCCAGGGTATAGAAAATCTCGCCGTTTGGCGTGGACATCACCAGTTCGAGCGGCACGGCAAATTCGCCGCCGGGATGGCTCCACATCGGCGGATCAAGCGCAGGGTACAACCCAGCCTCCCGCAATAGTCCCACCAGCTTGGCGGCGTTGCCCTCCATCTGCGCCAGTACATGATCCCGCGCCCGCGCCCAATCCTCCGGCATCACAGCGGGCTGATAGCGCACATCGCCCCAGCGCGCCGACTCAGCCAGGATCGCATCCTCGACTTCGGCGTTCACAGCCAGCCAGCGTTCCTTCGCATTCTCATCAGTGAGGGCGCCGTCGTTGAACAGGTGCTTGTAGGCGCGGTCGGCGAAAGTCAGGCGGGATTCGGGGTTCTCGGCCAGGGCGTTGAAAATCAGCTTGGTGACGTTGGGGTAGGGCGCGCCCTCTTTACCGTCCTCGCCCAACCGCACTTCGGCCCCGTCGTTCCAACTTCCCTCGGCGTCCCACTCGAAGAAAGTGTTGCGCCCGGCCGGATAGTGCACGCCCGCGTACCAGTTCGTCTCCGGCCAATCGCGGGTGCCCGCGTACCAGTTCAACAGCACGTAATCGCTGAATTGGCCGGGGTCAATAAATTCGAGCATGGTGGCGTAGCGGTCGGGGTCAGCGAGGCCGCCCTGGGTTGCCAATTCCAGCAGGACGTTGAGACGGTCGGGCATGCCCTCGATGGCGCCGCCGTGATTGGCGGAAAAGTAGTCCGATTTATCGCCGCCGAAATACGAGGCCATGAAGCTCTGGTCAGGGCGTTCGGCCAGATTGTACAGGCCCCAATACAGGCCGTTTAGAAAGAGATGGACGAAGCGGCCATGCAAGCCAACATCGCTCATGGCGATCTGGCTGCGCCGCGCCCATTCGTCGCGGGTGTAGGTCGTTTCCAGGGCGTTTTCGGGCGGCACGGCGGTGAAGGTGCGATTGGCGCCGGAGCGCAGGATCACGGTGTCGAAGGCATCGACGAAGCTGTCGAGAAAAAGCTTATAATTCAGTTGGCCGGGGCCGTAATCCGATTTGAAAAAGAGGCGGAAGGGATGCTTGAACATATATTCCCAACGCGCCACCCCGCCCTGGATGCGCACCCCGGCATCGATCTGGAACCCGGGCTCCGCCCCCGCCGGATCGATCAACTCGACCGAAACAGGTCGCTCGGCCTCAGGGCCGCGAGCCTGCGGATCGTTGAAATAGATGTCAAGATTGTCGACGTCCGTGACCAGGGAAATGGCGGGGAGAGCGAGGAGGGCGTCGGCAAGTTGGTCGCGATAGGCGGGATCGCCGACGATGGCCGGGTCCATCTCGTAGTCGCCGATCACCGGGTCGCCCGCCCGGAATTGCTCGAAGTCAAGGCGATGCGTGCCCCATGTTTCGGGGAAGCCGGGCGGATGCGGCCCTTGGGCCAACACATCATCGATGAACAGATAGGATTGGGTGGCGATGGGCGAGGGCGACAGGTCGGGGGCGACAGCCACCGCACGCAAGGTGGTCGTGTGGTCAATGGCGAGCGGCTGTTCGTAGAGCAGGCCATTGTCCGGCGAAGGCCCGCTGCCATCGGTTGTGTAGAAAATCTCGGCGTCGGGCGTGGCGCTAGTCAGGGTGAGTTCAAATGACTCTTGAAAGATGCCGTGACCCACGCTGGTTTGCACCGGAGCGGTCGCGTCCCGCCACGTGACATGCTCGGCGATCGCAGCGGCGTTGGCCGCGCCCGGCGTTGGCGTTGAAAGCAGGCAATACGACTCGCCATCTTCGCACAATCCGAACGTCTGATCGCCGCCCAAACGCGGGTAATGCACCGAGACGACATCCTGATAGCGCCGCGAGGTGGGCGGATACAGGGCGATGGTCTCGCCGCCGCCGGAAAGCCGGAAGTTGGCGTGCAGGGTGGGCGCGCCCTCTGCGCTGGTTTGCGCCCGGTCTTTGCCGGAAGCGAACACAACCAGGTATTCGCCGGGGCCGATGGTCACGTCCGGGAACATCCATTGATCGGGTCGGGCGGTATCGTCGGTCAGCGTCCAGCCCGCCATGTTCACACTGTGGCCCGACCGGTTGACCAATTCCACCCAATCGCTATATGCCCCATCCTCATCGCGTAACCCCGAACGATTGGCCGTAACCAGTTCGCTGATCACCACCGGGCTGCGGCTATGGTTTGTCGGCGTTTGCGGATCGGCCAGGATTCGCCCCATACCGAGCAACAGAACCAGGGCGATTAGCGCCCAGAACAGGAATTGCAGCCGCTTCTTTCGCTTCATCATGACACCGGCACAGCATACGGCGCGGGATGCGCGGTGTCAAGCCTGTGACGTATAAAAAATCCAGAAGTTCGCAACTTCTGATTTGACCCGACGCCTTTGTCATTGGTACTATGGCCCACATTCTCGCCGCGTGTTTTTCGTTTGCTTCTTCCCATCGTTATCACGCATGATCCCCAACTACAGCGAATCTGATACCAGAGCTAAACTCATCAATCCGGCGCTCTATGGCTGCGGCTGGAAAGAGGATAACATCCGGCGCGAGGTGAATGCTGGTGGAATCTACGAAATAGGGGGCAAGTACAAGCGTGAGCAGAAATTTGTTGATTATGTGCTTCGGATCAGGGTGGGAAACGAACCGGAACCGGTGGCCGTAGCGTTGATCGAAGCCAAGAGAAACACATTGCCGCCCGGCCACGGCATGGAGCAAGCCAAGCAATACGCCGAAGCAGAGCGATTGAACGTACCCTTCGTCTTCACTTGTAATGGCTATAAGTTCGTCGAATATGATCATACGACCGGGATCACCTCTCCAGCCCGGCCCATGACACAATTCCCGTCTCCAGTTGAATTGCGCCGCCGTTACGAGACATTCATGGGCTTTAGCCTCGAAGACGAGGCCGCCAGACCGATGCTCACGCCATACACCGGCGGCGACTCGGTGCGACGCTATTATCAGGACGCCGCTATCCGGGCCACGCTGGAAAAAATTGCCGCGGGCGGCAACCGGGCGCTGCTGTCTTTGGCGACCGGCGCGGGCAAAACTCGCATCGTCGTGCATCTTCTCAAGCGCATCGCTGACGCCGGTCAACTGAGGCGTGTCCTGTTTGTCTGTGATCGCACGGAATTGCGAGATCAGGCGCTCAACGCCTTTCAAAACGTGTTCGGAAACGATGCTCAGGCGGTCTCGTCCAGCAATGCGCAAAAGAACGCTCGCATTCTCGTCGCCACTTACCAGACGCTGGATATCGATACCACGGATGACGACGCCAACTTCTTCCTTACGCATTACCCGGAGAATTATTTCAGCCACATTGTCATCGACGAAGCGCATCGCTCGGCCTGGGGCCAATGGTCGATTGTGCTCACCCATAATCCTGCCGCCATCCAGATTGGGCTGACAGCCACACCGCGACAATTGAAGGTGAAAGAAGGTGCGCCAGGTTTGGAAAATGACCTGGCCATCACGGCGGACAATCTGAAATACTTCGGCGAACCGGTGTATGAATATGATATGAGCCAGGGAATCAAGGATGGTTATCTGGCTGCTTGCGACATCCAAAAGAATACGGTCAATCTTGATGATACTGGCATCTCCATCGAGGATGTCATCGCTCGCAATCCCGTCGATCCCATCACCGGCCAGCGGGTAGGGCCGGAACGCATTCGGGAAATCTACGAAAAGACGAGTTATGAGGATCGCATCCTGTTGCCCGATCGCCAGCTTGCCATGGCCGAAAACCTGTTCGACTATCTGCTAAAGACGGGTGGGCCAGAACAGAAGACGATCATCTATTGTGTGAGAGACAGCCACGCCGATCAGATTGCGGCGCTGATGAACAATCTGTACGCGCAGTATTGCCGCAAGATCGACAAGCCGCGCAAGGAGCACTACGCATTCAAATGCACGGCCCAGAGTTCGGGCAACGACATGCTGCCCGATTTCAAGGCCAGTTCCACCAGCTATTTTGTGGCGACGACGGTGGATTTATTGACCACGGGCGTGGATGTGCCCCGCGTCAGTAATATCGTCTTCTTTCGCTACGTGCAGTCACCCATCGCTTTTTATCAGATGGTGGGGCGCGGCGCCCGCATTTATGCACCCGACAATAAGTTGATGTTCCACGTCTATGATTACACCAACGCCACAGCCCTGTTTGGCGAGGAGTTTATCACGGACGCGCCCGGCCAGTCAGAGGAGGACGGCGGGAACGAATACGACGTATCTGATGGCGGAGAAACCTACAAGGAACGGCCTGAGTGGGTGTTTACCGACACGATTGAGGTTGTAGGGTTTGACGTGGTGATCACCGATGCCGGGCGCTACATCATCACCCAGGTGGACGGCAAGGCCACGCCGGTGACAGTGGAGGAATACAAGCAGAGGGTGGCCGCCGAACTGGTGAATGAAGCGCCCGATCTGCCCGCGTTTCGTCGCCGCTGGGTGGAACCGGACGAGCGCAAGACCTTGATGCAGCGCTTGCCCGCCAACGGCCAATCGGCCTTACTGATCCGGGAACTGGAGAGCATGACCGATTACGACTTGTATGATGTACTGGCCGAGTTGGGCTATGGCCTGGCCCCGCGCACGTTGCAGGAGCGAGCCGACGCCTTCAATTACAAACAAGCCACCTGGCTGAATGCCATGCCGCCCACTGCTGCGGCCACGGTGCAGGCGTTGGTGGGGCAATTCGCCCGCGGCGGCACCGCCGAATTGGAAAACAGCCACATCTGGCAGACGCAGGAGGTGCGGCAAGCGGGGGGGGTGCGGGCATTGCGGGCGTTGGGCCAACCGGCGGAGGTGCTGCGCGACACTAAAGTGCGGGTGTTTGCCGCCTGAAAATCAACTTGAATATGCTATAATCACAGCAATCGACCGCGTTGAGGTGATTCTTATGAAAACGATGATTGTAGAAACCGATGTACAAGCAAATGGCCGCGTGCATCTTGACATCGAAACGGATCTGCCTCCGGGTAAAGTAGAACTCGTGGTGGTAATGCAGCCGATTGAAGCGACATCGCCGCCTTATCCCTCATTAGAAGGCTCGTGGCAGTCGCTCTTTCCCGAAGACTTCGATCTGGACGCCGTATTGCGCGAGGTGCGTCATAGCTGGGAAGCCGAATGGCAGGACGTCGAATGAGCAACGTGTTCGTACTGGACACCCACACCTTGTTTTGGCATTTGGCAGAACCGAAAAAATTATCTGCGGCGGCGAAACAGGTTTTTGAAGAAGCAAGACAGGGGCAAGCTACGTTGATACTCTCTCCCATTATCTTGCTGGAGCTTTTTGCTGTGGTTCGCAAATTGGACGCCCCCATCGACTTTAAGGCCGAACTGGCGCGTTTCGAGCGAGCGCCTTTCCGCATCGAACCCATAACGACCGCTGATCTGCGTCTGTTGGAACAACTGGATGCTATTCCGGAGTTACATGACAAGTTGATCGGAGCGACGACCATACGTCTCCAGGCCAAAGTAGTGACGCGCGATTTGGAAATCCGCAATTGCGCATCTGTCGAAAGCGTGTGGTGATATCAACGGTGGGATTGTGGGGGGAATGGCTGCGCGACACCAGAGCGCGGGTGTTTGCAGCATGAGTGTAAACAAACGAGAATTGCCGAAGGGCTGGCGAAGTGTCAAACTCGGTGATGTCGCTAATTATATCAATGGTCGAGCTTTCAAGCCTGAAGATTGGGTAAAATCGGGCTTGCCGATCATCCGAATCGAAAATTTAACCTCAGAGAATGCCCCATTCAATTTCTATGATTTGCCGGTTGAAGAACGCTACTATGTTCAAGATGGTGACTTGTTGATTTCTTGGTCGGCGTCCCTTGACGCTTTTATTTGGCAGCGAGGCAAGGCCATTCTGAATCAACACATATTCAAGGTCGAAGAAGATACGTCTATTGTGACTCGACGGTTCCTTTATCATGTTGCCCGTTTCGTAATGACCAGCATTCGTGCTCAAGTTCATGGTGCGACGATGCAACACATCACTAAAGGGAAGTTCGAGGCCATAGAAATCCCCCTCCCGCCCCTGCCCGAACAAAAGCGCATCGTCGCCATCCTGGATGAAAAGCTGGCGGCGGTGGAGCGAGCCCGCGCCGCGGCCCAGGCCCAGCTTGAGGCGGCCCAGGCGCTGCCCGCCGCTTATCTGCGCCAGGTGTTCGAGAGTGAGGACGCGAAGGGGTGGCCGAAGAAGCGGTTGGGAGATACAGCCGATTTATTGCCGGCAAAATCAATTGCGCTTGCAGGTGATACAAGAGTCCAGGCAATTACAACAGCCTGTTTGACAGAAGCCGGCTTTGATCCTAATGGGATCAAGCCAGGGATAATGTGGGCAACTGATGCAGCAGAATGTGCCGTTAGTCGAGGAGAAGTACTAATCGCCCGTAGCAATACCGAAGAATTGGTGGGAAGAGTCTCTGTATTTCCGGGTTACCCGAAAGACGTAGTTGCATCTGATTTGACCATCAGAATCTGGCCTAATGGCGAGTACTTCTCCTCTGATTTTTTATCGGCCTACCTATCTTACTTGTATCTCACGGGTTTTTGGCGCACTCGCGCTGGCGGTGCGAGTTCATCGATGAAGAAGATCACCCGCTCACATATCCTCAATCTTGATGTACCAATACCAAGTCAAAATCTGCAAGCAGATTTGATCAAGCAGTTGAACGTAAAAATGGGTACTGTCAGAAAACTCAAATCGGAATTAGCAACTCAGACCGAAGTAGTGGATGCAATGCCCGTTGCCATCCTCCGCCAGGCCTTTGCCGGAGAACTCTAGCCCATGCCTTCCAACAAAAACGGCAAACGCCTTGTCACCCAGCAATCGGTCAACGCCACCGTCAAAACCATCTGCGACATCATGCGCCGTTCCAACTGCGCCGGGGCCATGGAATATGTGCCCGAACTCAGCTGGCTGCTCTTCCTGCGCATTCTCGATGAACGCGAGACGGCAGAGGCCGAGGAGAAGGCGGCGGTGGGCGAAACCTTTTCGCCCTCGCTAGTCCCTCCCTACCGCTGGCAGGACTGGGCCGCGCCGGGCGGGGCCAAACGGCAGGAAATGCAGGCGGGCAAGCTGGGCGATTTCTTCGATTTCCTGCACGATGACCTCTTGCCCCACTTGCGCGGGTTGAGGGACCAGCCTGAGGCCACGCCCCGCCAGAAGATCATCAGCGAGGTGCTGTCCAACATCCGCCGCACCCGCATCGACACCGAATACAATATGTGGGAAGTGATCGACAAAGTCCATGAGATCAAGGACGACGCCATCGACACCACCCACATCTTTCCACTCTCTCAGGTCTACGAAGGCTTGCTGCTGACGATGGGCGAAAAGCGCAATGACGGCGGCCAGTTCTTCACGCCGCGCGAGGTGATCCGGGCGATGGTGCGCGTGGTCGATCCCCGGGTCGGCAAAAAAGTGTATGACCCTGGCTGTGGCACCGGCGGTTTTCTGGCCCAGGCGTATGAATACATGAGTCAAAAGGATGTGACCGGCACCGAACTGGACACGCTCAAGCATGACACCTTTTTTGGGCGGGAAAAAGACAACACCGTCTATCCCATCGCCCTGGCCAATCTCGTCCTCCACGGCATCGATCAGCCCAATCTGTGGCATGGCAACACCCTCACCGGTCGCGAGGATTTCGGCGATTTGTTTCGGGATGCGCCCGCCCAATACGAAGTGATCCTCACCAATCCGCCCTTTGGCGGCAAGGAAGGCAAAGAGGCGCAGACCCGTTTCGCTTATAAAACCAGCTCGACCCAGGTGCTGTTTCTCCAGCATGTCATTGATTCCCTGGCTCCCGGCGGCGCCTGCGGCATCGTCGTGGATGAAGGCGTGCTCTTCCGCACCAACGAATCCGCTTTTGTGAAGACCAAGAAAAAGCTGCTGGACGAGTGCAATCTGTGGTGCATCGTCAGCCTGCCGGGCGGCGTGTTCACCCAGGCCGGGGCGGGCGTCAAAACCAATCTCCTCTTTTTCACCAAAGGCGAACCCACCGAACGCATCTGGTATTACGATCTCTCGCACCTGAAAATCCGCAAACGCACCCCGCTGACCCTTGCTCATTTCGACAACTTCTTCGCCGCCCTCCCCGACCGCGCCGACAGCGAATTCAGTTGGACGATAGACCTGACTGACCGTCGGTTTGAGGCAGCCGAAGAAGCCAGACCTTACAGACAGCAGGCCACAAACAAACGCCGCGAGGCGCAACCATTGCAAAAGCGCATGGCCGATTTGAAACTGGCCAAACAGACGCGCAGCGATGAATATCTGGAATTGCAGGATCAGGTTAAGGTCATCGTCAAAGAAGCGCGGGAGTTCGAGAAACGGGCGCAAGCTATCGAGGATGCCGTTTATGATCTCAAAGCAGTGAACCCGAATACCGTCGTAAAAGAAGACACTCGCACGCCCGACGAGCTATTGGACATCATCGAGGCAAAGGGGCGCGAAGTTGCCGAAGCGCTGGCGGCGTTGCGGCGCTAGTCCATTTCAGGTGCGAGGCACTTGCGAAGTGCCTCGCACTTTACAACCAACGGTATCACTTCAGCATCAGCGGCAGATACAACCCACGAACCAATCCGGTGGGATCGACATGAACTGTGCCCGTATTCGGGTTGGGCGGAGCGCCGGGCCGATCGAGGTCGATCTGGTGCTCACCGTTGCCGGTTCCGGGCGGCAGGCGGAAGCACAGCAGGTTGGCATCGGGATTGAAGCTGGAGTCGGTGGCGGGCCGACCATCGACCTGCACGCCGGTTCCCGGCCACAGATGCTGCCCGCTCAGGCAGATTTCCTCTTCCGGGCCGACGGCGACGCCGGGAATGATGGCGTCCACATCGGGCTCGCAGCCATGCTGCGCCTGATCATCCTGTAGTTCGGCGGCGATGTCGAGATTGGGTGCGCCCCATTGCATCACTGTGCCGCCGGTGGCAATCGCCAGGTCTTCGGCCAGAGCCATGTTGGCGAAGTAATTGATGCTGTCGGCGGGAGGCATCATCAGCGGCGAGACGGTCACGGCGGCATCCTGCGCTGCGGCAATCGCCCGGTCGATGGCATCGCGGTCGGGGCCAGGATCGGCGGTGGGGTTGCCGTCCTCTGGCCCCACATTGGTGACCGGCACGATCATGCGCGTGTAGCCCTCTTTCCAGTCGAGCCGTTCGGCCAGAACCGCCACCGCTTCGCCCCAATCTGATGGATGATCGATATCGGTGCGCCAGCGCGATTGCACCACATCGGTAGCGCAGATCGATTGCGGCCCGCCCGTGCGCGCGGGCACGATGTCGAACACGCGATGCTGCACTTTCAATCCCACATCTTCGAGATCATCGATGATGCCGGGCAACGCTTTGCAGAATTCATTGGCGTGTGTGCTCATGGCCGGGCCGTTGTCGATCACGAATGTCAGATCGAGCATGTTCTGATTGCCGTCGCAATACTGCTTTTGCACATAGAACGTGTGCTCGACCATGTCCGTCATGTTGCCGCTGTCGGTGGCGACCAGCCTGACCACATGCTTGCCGATATCCAGCCCCTCGATCGGCAGTTCCTTGCCCTTACCCTTGGACACGCCGTCGATGAACCAACTCAGTTGCTCTCCCGTCAGTTCGCCATCTTCGGCGTCGAAGGCGCCGCCCGCCAGGGTGAGAATGTTGCCATAGCCCACGATCTCGCCCTCGCTGGGATTATTGATCCCGGCCTGTGGCGGTTGCGGCCGCAATGAGAATGGCCGGTCGGATTCGTCCATGCCGGTGAGAAGACCGTCGCTGGCGATCACGCGCACCATGGCGGTCATCCCTTTTGTGCCCGGTATGCCGGTGAGATCATCGATAGTTAAGGTGATGGGCGAGACATCGGTCATGACGTCGGTTTCGACCAATCGCCAGCTCTGGCCCATGTCGGGGCTGTATTGCACCAGATAGGTCAGATCATCGCCGTCCAGGTCTTTGGCCTCCCAGCGGATGGTCAGCGACCCGGCATAAGATTCGCCGCCGTTGGGTTCGAGCACGGTTACGGTTGGGGCGTTGGCGCTGGCCGAACGCCGCAGCATCTCGTTGCCTCCCTGTTCCAGGGTAAGATGCGCCGTACCCTCAGCGAAGGGCATGGCCAGCACGAATGAACTGCCTTCGACATCGATCCAGGGCGGAGGATCGGCTTCCGGCAGATCGAAGGTCAGACTGTCCAGCGTGTTCTCGCCCGCGTCCAGCAGGCGCAATGTGTAAGGCCCATCGGCAGCGACTAGTGTGGCGGCGGCGGTATCGATCAATGTTTCATCGCGCACTGTACCCGCCGGAACGCTGTACACCTGATCGAAGCTGGCGCTTTCGGTCGTCGGTGTGACCAGGGCCGAGACCAACAGCACGTCATCGGCGGCCAGCAGGTCGGCGGCCAGTTGCACACCGTCGGGGACGGCAAATTCGGCCTGGGTTAGATGGTCGGCGGTGGTGGCAGCCGCCAGCGAAGTATCGGGGATTTTGTCTTCGATAGCCTCGTAGGTGTAGGCAGACGGCCAGCGCGGATTGCCGACGCTCATGGCATAGGACATGAGATCGCCTGCATCGGTGGGGCCAATCACGACATCGTCCCAATAGTCGAAACCCACCTCCGAACCTGGGAAGCCGCTGGACAGCCAGCACGGATTATAGGGATAGCTGTTGTCGGTACCTTCCGGGCCGCCGCAATCGACATGCTTACGGCCCTTATTGTGACCAACCTCGTGCGCGAGGATGGCTCCGCCATGTGGTGCATACCAGGGCGCTTTATCCGCGATTGTCTGACTGAATGAATCGGTCGCCATCACGCCCCAGGCGCTCCACCCCGGCCGATAACCGATGCCGCCAGCGCTCATTTCCGTGGGATGCACCATGCCAAAGAAATGAGCCTGCCCGCATTTCTGCCATTGATTGTGATCATGCCACAGCCGGTACCAACCGACGCGGGCCAGCACTTTGTTGGTGTCGTCGGGTAGTTCGTAGGGGCCTGTTCCTTCTTTGATCGTTCCCCCAGCATCAATCAACACAGCCGGAGAGGGATAGGCCTGCCGCATCCACTCCACGATCGCATAAAAGCCATCGTCACCGGTGGATGCCGTCTGCGGATCGGTCTTCACCCGCACCATCTCCACACACACCGGCTTTTTCTGGCGGAAGTTGACGACCACGGTCTCATTGTTATTGCCCGTCTCGAATTCCTTGATCTCCCCATCGAAATTGATCTCGGCCCGCAGAGTGATCTCGCCGCCCGTGCGCCAGTGTTCAGGCGCCCAGAAATTGTACGTGTGGTCGAGATAAAACCGGTTGGCTCCTGTCGTGCGCACCGGCACAAATTCATCGATAGGACGAAGCGGCGACCAATCCAGTTCGACCGCGCCCTTGAATCCGCGCAGTTGCACTCTGGGAATCTTGCCGGGCAGCACGTCGGTGCTGGCATAGACGCGCACAAAGGCAGGCTTATCGGCGATCAAACGCACACCGTTCGCCATATCCTGAATCACCTGGGTGACTTCGATGGCGTCGATACTTAGATCGACAGCGATATCGCTGGCCCCCAACGGCAGGCGATACACCCCGCCACCCTGCGTGAAATAAACATAGTTATCGGTCAGCACAAGATTGCCAGGACCCAGGAGGCCAATCGCCAGATCAGCCAGCCCGCCACCGCCTTTGTCGGCCCGCCGCACTTTGCCCGCATATCCGGCGTTCGTGTCCGTCCAATACACATTGCCATTATTCACGGCAATGAACTCGGCCATGAAACCATCGACGGACGGGCTATAATCCAACACAGCGCCGCCGGTCTTGGCCACGCGCCGCGCCCTGGCTGTGTCCCGCTCCACCCAATAAATGTGCGTGGCGTCAAGGGCGATGCTGCCGGGATTCTCGATGCCGTCGCCCACATCGGCCAGGGTCTGGATGGCCCCGCCTGCTTTCGGAACCCGCTTGACCGCGCCGACGCCGGGCTGATCGATGGCTTTGATGCCGGTCTTGCCCTCCGTCCAATAAATGTATGTGTCGTCGATAGCCAGATTCCGGATGAAATAAGTGTTTTCCGGCGGCGTCAACGATGCCACCAACTCCGGTGCGCCCGCCCCGCTCTTTACAATCCGCCAGATCTCGTTATCCGGCCCGCCATCTTCACGACGCGTCCAGTACACATACGTGTCGTCGAGCACGCAACAGCCGCCGCCATCGGCGACCAACGTTTGTAAAGCGCCGCCGCCCACCGGCATGCGTTTGAGAGAGCCGTCGCTATCGCCAAAGTAGAGATGCGTCTGGTCGACGGCGAAGCCGCTATGCGAGAAATGACAGCGTTCCAGCAGGGTGGTCTTGCCGCTGCCATCGAAATTCATCCGCTGCAAGACCACGCTGCTTTGTGAAGGATCAAGCCCGCAGCTTTCCAGGCCGTGGCCTTGCCGGGCGACAAAAAGATGCGTGTCGTTCCTGAGCAGAGCCGTGGGCGAAAAGCCTGTGGCGATCTCCTCAGGTTGATCCGCGGGCGCCAGGGGCTCCAGGCTATTTGCACCCGGAATAGGTGCAGCCAGAACCTGGCGCTCTGTGGCGCCGCCAAACAATATCGTCGTCGTCAGGACGATGAGCGCCACGACCAGCGCCGGGCGCGAACGCAGAAAGAACCGGCCTTCCATATGCACCTCCAATCAAACCGAGCGAGTGGGGGTTTGTGTGTGTGGCCGTCAGTATGACTGTCAGGTCATGCAAAGTCGGTTCTATGGATCACATTTTGTAAGCGTTGATAACTATCAGTATGGCGTATGTGGTACGGAAGATTTACACCTCCTCGTACACCGTCACTTCGGCTTCGATCTCGCGCTGGCCGAAGCGCTTCGCCACCGAGATGCGATGATGTCCATCCCGCACGAAGTACACATCGCCGAATTTCACCAATTCCACCGGGGGCAACGCCGCTCCGTTCTGGCGGGCTAAGGCGACGTTCACCCAGCGCTCTTTATTGTGATCCTGGCGAGGATTGAATTGAATGTCGAAATCATGCGTACGTCCTTCACTGCCCTTGATGTCTGCTATGCGGACGGTCTGAATGCCTGCATAGTGGCGGACGGCTGGTTTACAAACACGCTCAACTTCGTTCAGGTCAAGCAGTTCACTCTGGCGGCCAATTATGCGAGAGAACAGGCCAAACAGCGTCGCCCGAAACCGGGCTGATTCGAAATCCTCGGCGCTGCGGCGGCGAGCGTCATCGATGGCGTTCTTGCCGAAACCGTTGTGGGCCAGTGATTGTTGTAAGGGTGAAGCTGAGAGATACATGTCAAGCCTGCCTGAGTGTCGTGCGCGATTTCAACTGTCACACTCAGCATAGGAAACTGTCGTTTCCGTATCGTGCGCACACACGTTTCCCGATCGTTTCGGTTTGCGTTTCGGCGGAAAATCCCACTCGCCCGCCTGACTCCCCTCAGCCCGCCCTGGGAGAAGGGGCCGGGGGATGAGGGCAGCCATCGCCGAGCAACTTCGCATTTCCTCACACCCGCCACCTGCATTTCCAGGCCGCCCAGGCTATAATGTTCGTCCGAGGACGAGGAACCGTGACGCAATTGCGCATACAATTACTTGGCTCGCCTTCCATCGAACGCGACGGTAAATCGATCGCCAGCGACCGCCGGAAGGCTGTGGCCTTACTGGCTTATCTGGCGTTAGAAAGCGGGAACCACACGCGCGAGCAATTGGCCGCGTTGCTCTGGCCTGATTACGACGCTCAATCAGCCGGGGCTTATTTGCGGCGCACTTTGTGGGAGATGCGGCAATTGGTCGGTGATGATGCGGTCTCAGCCGACCGGTCGCAGATCGGCTGGCAAGATAGCCCCACCATCTGGCTTGACGTGAGCGATTTCCGCCGCAATGCCAGCCAGGCCGACGAAGCCTCGCTCACCCGCGCCGCCGAACTGTATCGCGGTGATTTTATGGCCGGGTTCAGCCTGCAGGACGCCCCCGATTTTGACGATTGGCAGCGTTTCCAGACCGAAGCGCTGCGCTCGCGACTGGGCAGCGTCTTTGAGCGATTGGCTTTATTGCGCGAAAAGCGCGGCGACCTGGAGCAAAGCCTCTCCGATGCCGTGCGCTGGATTGCCCTCGATCCGCTGCACGAACCTGCCCATCGCTTGCTGATGCGGCTGCTCGTGGCATCGGGCAATCGCGCCGCCGCCCTGCGCCAGTACGACGATCTGATACGCATGTTGCGGGCCGAACTCCGGGCTGAACCAGATGCCGAAACGCAACAACTCGCCGCCGACATCCGCTCCGGTAATCTGGCGCAATCCCCAGAGCCTTCCGCCGAAGTTCCCAGGGTCGATGCGCCGCTTGCTTGTCTGCCCGCCGATGTCACCCTTTTCCTGGGTCGCCAGACCGAGTTAACCGAGGTCAGGGCTTTGCTCGCCACGCCTTCCTGTCGCCTGCTCACATTAGTGGGGCCGGGCGGCGTGGGCAAGACCAGGTTAGCGGTGCAGGCGGCGCGCAACCTGTCCGACGACTTCCCTGACGGCGTCTATTTTGTGCCGCTGGCCGCTCTGGCCGCATCCGATCAGATTGTGATGGCCGTAGCCAAGGCCATGGACTTCACCTTCTATGGCGAAGGCGATGATCCCCGCCAGCAGTTGCTCGGCCAGTTGCGGCGGCGACGAATGCTTCTGATCATGGACAACTACGAACATCTGCTGGCCGGCGCTGAGTTCGTAGCCGACGCCCTGACCACCGCGCCCGGCGTCAAAATCCTGGCCACCTCGCGCACCCGGCTGAATCTGCGCAGCGAACATCTGTACAACGTCACCGGCCTCACGTTCCCCAAGCGCCAACTCACCCTCGCTCAGGCGACGAGCAGTAGCGCCGTACAACTTTTCGCGGCCAGCGCTCGCCGCGTCTGGCCCGATTTCGCATTGACCGTCGAAAACATCGAACCGGTGGTGCAAATCTGTGCGGCGGTCGAGGGATTGCCGCTGGCTATCGAATTGGCTGCCGGTTGGGTAGGGCTGTTCAGCCCGGTCGAGATCGCCGCCGAACTCCGGCGCAATTTCGACCTGCTCAGCACCGACCTGGCCGACGTACCCGATCGTCAGCGCAGTATGCGTTCGGTGTTCGATACGACCTGGGCGATGCTCACCTTATCCGAGCAGAAAATCATGGCCTGCGCCTCGCTCTTCCGCGGCTCCTTCACGCGCGAGGCGTTGCAGCATGTCGCCCAGGCCAGCCTGCAAGACATCGCCGGGCTGTTGAACAAATCCCTTCTGCGCCGCACCGACCAGGGCCGATTCGATCTGCACGAACTGGTACGGCAATATGCGGCGGAACGGTTGGCGGCGGACGGCGAATTGACCGCCAACGCCCGCGCCCGTTTCAGTGGGTATTACCTGCGTTTTCTGGCTGAACAAACGTTGCTCATGTACGGCCCGGAGCAAAAAGCGGCGCTGGATGCGGTGGGCGCAGAGCGCGAACAGGTGCGAGCCGCCTGGCTGTGGAGCATTGCGGATGGCCGCTTGCCGCAGGCTATCGCCGCGGTCGAAGGGCTGGTTCAGTATTATTCCAGCCGGGCTATCCGTTCCGAACTGGCGGCGTTGGCCGCCGCCGCGCTTGATGTCCTGCCTGATGCCGCGCACGCCGATGTACCGCTCCTTCGGGCGATGCTGCTCACCTTTAGAGCCTGGGCTTTGACCTGGGTCTGGTCGGCGGACGAACCCACAGAATGGGCGAACGAAGCGCTGCAAATCGTGTCCAATCATAATCTGCATGAGGAGATGGGGGCGCTCCTGGCTATGCTGGGCATGGCGCTTGACCTGCGCGATGCAGGAGAAAAAGGCCCTGATTTGCTCAAGCGTAGTGTGGAGATCGAACGAGCACGCGGCAATTTGCCGAACCTGGCTCAGGCATTGGAAATGCAAAGCAGCAGCTACTTATGGCGCGGTCAGTTGCAAGAGGCGGAGACGACGCTCAACGAGTGCATCAGCATCTGCCGCCAGACGGGAGACCGCCTGCAACTGGCGCATAGCCTGCTGGCCCTGGCTCAATTCGAAACCCAGGCGCAGAACTACGAAGCGGCGAAAGCGCCATTGACCGAAAGTCAGCGGATATTCGACAGCCTGGGAGATCGAGCGGCAGTGGCGGAAGTGCTATACCAGGCCGGGATCACCAATCAAAGGGCGGGGAATTACCGCGAGGCTGTGGCGTTTTTCGATGCCGGTTGCGAAGTCATCTACGAAATGGGAGATACTGATCGATCCGCCGATATGCTGTCCTGGGGCAGCATCGCCGCCCGCGAAGGTGGATTGTATGATCTGGCCTGGGAACGGCGTGAACGGGCGGAGGAGCGATACCGGCAGGCCGATGACGAACATGGTCTGGCCTGGTGTCAGTGGGAGCGAGGCGAGTTGTTACGCCAACAGGAGCGCTTTGCCGCGGCCCGCCCCTATTTCGAGATGAGCAGGCAGCAGTTCGAGGCGCTTGACATCATTCGCGGCAAGACCTTTTATCATGCCTCGATGGGCAAGATGTCCCTGGATGAAGGCGATCACGCGACGGCCACGCGGCACTTCCAATCCAGCCTGGAATTTGCCGAGCAGGAAGGCTACGCCTGGGGACGTTCACTTGCCGCCAACCGGCTGGGACAGGCAGCGCTCGCTGCGGGCGAATACCGTTCGGCAGCGGCTTATTTTCGCACGGGGTTAAAAGAGACGTTTATCTGGCCCGATGAAGCGCTAGCCAACATGGCGCTGATCGGATTGGCGCAAACGGCGATGCAAGAGGGCAAACCCGATCAGGCGGCCACCCTGGTTTGTTTCGTGCATAGCCGCCGCACATTATTCCCGGAAACGGCTCAACTCGCCCAAAAGCTCAGGCAGGATTTGCGGGAGCGGTTTGACCCGGACGTGTTCGACGAGATCGAACGGGCTGCAATCGCACACACGTTGTCCGGCATCGCCCAGGCAGTTCTGGCTGAACTCGACTGAGCTACCAGCCCAACCGCATTTTCATCCACCCCGACGTGTTGTGGAAGTCGGCGACGGCGCTGCCCGGCGACACCAACTCGTCGCAGAGGGCGGCCAGTTTGGGATCCAGCATCATATCCATCACCGGCAGAAAATGTTGCAACTGCTTCAGCGTGCGCGGCCCCACCAGCGGCGCTGTGACGCCGGGCTGGTCTTTCACCCACAACACCGCCAGTTGCGCGGGCGAAATGCTCGCCTCCCGCGCCAGTTCCACGAAACGCTGACCGACCTCCACCGCCCGCGGCGACACCCGTTCGGCATAGATGCCCCCGCGCAGGCTCGCCCGTGAATCATCGGGCGGGCGGTTGGCATCGGCATAGCGCCCGGCCAGGATGCCCATCGCCAGAGGCGACCAGGGCAGTACCCCCAGCCCATAACTCCGGCACAGCGGGATCAATTCGTTTTCGATGCGGCGATCGAGCAGGTTGTACGGCGGCTGTTCTGAGACGAAGCGCGCATAGCCCTTCAACTCGCTGACCATGATCGACTCCATCACCTTCCAGGCAGGCGCGGTGGAACTACCGATATAGCGCACCTTGCCCTGCCGCACCAGATCGGTGAGAGCGCTCAGGCTCTCCTCAACCGGCATATCGAACACCGGGCGATGCAGTTGATACAGGTCGATGTGATCGGTTTGCAGGCGGCGGAGCGAATCCTCGCAGGCCTGGATCAGGTGTAGGCGCGAGTTGCCGCGCTGGTTGGGGCCGGGGCCGGTGGGATAGTGCGCTTTGGTCGCCAGAAAGACCTCGTGCCGGCGGCCGCTTTCGGCCAGCGCCCGGCCGATGATGGCCTCGGCCTCGCCTTTGGCGTAGCTGTTGCTGGTGTCGATCAGATTGACGCCGTTGTCGAGGGCATAGAAGAGGATACGACGGGATTCAGCTTCGTCGGTGGGGTTGGCGAAATTGTCCGTGCCGACGGCCAGTGGGGCGACTTTGACGCCGGAGCGCCCTAAGTTGCGATATTCCATGCGATCACCTCGCCGTGTAACCGGCATCGACCGCGACCATCGAGCCGGTCATGTAGCTGGCCGCATCCGAGGCCAGGAAAAGCACGACGCTGGCGATCTCCTCCGGTTGGGCCAGGCGTTTCATGGGGATGGTGGTGTCGGCCAGGGCTTGCAGATCGGCGGCGGATGGCGCTTTGTCCCGACCGGAGGCCAGCATGGGCGTGTTTACTTCGCCCGGACAGACGGCGTTGATGCGGATGCCGTCGAGCGCGTGATCCAGCGCCATCGCCCGTGTGATCTGATGCACCGCGCCCTTGGAAGCGCAATAGGCCACCACGCCCGCCGCACCCACATCTCCCCAGATCGAACCGAAGTTGATAATCGCGCCTTTGCCCTGCGCTTTCATCGCCGCCACCGCCGCCCGGCTCATGAAAAACACGCCGTTGACATTGACGTTCATCATCCGCTGCCAGCCCTCGTCCGTGGTGTTCAGGGCGTTGGCGCGCAGGATGATACCCGCAGCATTGACGAGCACATCCACGCGGCCATGCCGGGCCAACGTTTCCGCCACGACCTGATCGCAAAATGCGGAATCGCTGACATCCCCCGCCAGAGGCATACCCGCGCCGATCTCGGCGGCCACGCGGCTGGCTCCTTCGGCATTGCGGTCGACGACGACCACCTGCGCCCCGGCGGCGGCGAACATGCGGGCGGTCGCTTCACCCATGCCGGAAGCCGCGCCCGTGATGATGACAGTCTGTCCTGTGAAATCCATACGATCTCCTGTGAATCAAGCCTGAGAGAGCGGGGTGGTCGGGCTGCGCCAGGCCGAGAGGGCGATGCCGAGCTGGCCCAACCAGTATGTCGTGATGACGCCATAGCGCGCCAGAGCTATCGGTTCGACGAAGCGATTGTACGCCAGCAACGTGTCGCTGAGGGTGAAGAGCAGCGCTCCCACCAAAGCGGCGCGGGCCGAGAATACGAGGATGTCGGGTACGCCCACGCGGCTTCCCGCCCGCCACAGCATTGTGCAGATCACGATCACGTAAAACAGCACCGGAATCGTGAGATCGCCCAGGTTGCCGCGGGTGAAAAGGATGGTGTAGATCACGATGCCGTAGCCGTAGGCCAGCAACGCCCGCCCGATGAACAGACCACGACTATCGGTGGTGAAGGCGACAATATAGGCGATGTGCGCCAGCAGAAAGACGATCAGGCCTAGCAGAAACGTGGCGGCTAACGCCTCCAACAACACGTCCGCCAGGGCCGACAACAACAGCCCCGCAAAAATCGCCCGCTGGTAACGGCCCTGTACCGGCAGCCAGGCCACCCACGCCGCCATGCACAGCACCGGGATCGGCTTGGCGATCGTGCGCAGCCAATAGATGTCCTGGTTGTGGCCGACGACGAACAGGATCGCCGCCAAAATGCCCACGGCTGCCAGCAACCGTGATCGACCCGATGAGGATGAGAGATGAGGCCGGGCAAGTTCCATGGCTGTCCCCTGTGCGAGCGCGGGTTTGACGACGATGCACCCATCTTAATCGCTGCTGTGCAACCGGGCAATTTGTGCGCTTCGCTGAATATCCCTTCGCAACGGGACGCCCCAATTCGATGACTGTTGTTTTGCTTCAAGCACACCTCGCCTCATAAAACAGAAGCCGATCTCAAAAACGAGATCGGCTTCTGCGTAGGAAGGCGGGAGTGAGATCAGTCGGTGGGGTTTTGGTTCTTGCGGCGAGAGCGTCGCACCAGCCAGCGGATGATGAGGACGATGATGATTAGCGGGATGGCCAGGATTAGCAGGACTGGCAGGGCGACAACAATCACATAGATTAGTACATCGATCAGGCCTTGCAGCGCCGACAGTAGCGTGCGGAAACTGTTGCGCAGGGTCTCCAATGGCCGCCAGGCACGGGTGGTGATCGGCTGAGTCAATTCGTCGGGACGGAGCACCACATCGATGGTCGAGAGCGAAACCTCGTTCTCCAGGCGATTGAGCTGGCCCTGCAAAGATTCGATCTGACCCTGGATGTTGGTCAACTCCCGGTAGATCGACATGATGTCCTCGACATCGCCATTGCGCTCGCGGGTCTCGGCCAATAGCGCCAACAATTCGGTCTCGGTGGCGCGTAGGGCGGTCAATCGGGCGTTGATGTCGTAGTATTGATCGGTGACATCATTGGTGTTGATGCTCTCGTTTTCCACACGCATGGCATAGCCGCGCAGGGCGGCGCGGGCCGTCTCGAATTGTTCGGCGGGGATGCGCAACGTCAGGCTGACGAACACCTGGTCGCCCTCGCCACGAAAGGCATTCAGGCCGGAAATGAACCCGCCCAACGAATCAGCCAGGTCGCCGATCTGTTGCCCGACCGCCTCGGTATCCTCGACCACGAGGTCCATGCGCGAATTGTAGATGACTTTGCGGTCGTTCTGACCTTCGGCTTGCTTGACGATATCTCCGGCTGTGTCTTCGGCATAGGGCTCGGCAGCGGGCGCTTCCATTTCCGGTTGAGCCGGAGCGCCGGGCATGGGCGCTGAGGCATAATCGGCAGTCGCTTGCCCGCCGCTGGCGCAGGCGGCGAGCACGAGGGTTATCAAAATCAGGATGGCAATAGCACGTTTCATCGTTTTCTTCTCCAGGAGCCAAAGAGACGGTTGAGGCAATGCGGTAATCACAACATAGGACGTTGCCCCCGACTGATCAGTTCCGTTCTGCGCCTGTGATTCTCTACCAGCCTTCGAACAATCGTGACCCCAGCCTTTCGGGCAGCCCGGCCGCCCATATCGCTTCCACCGTGGCCGCGATATCATAATCGATCCGATGCCATGTCCAGGTGCGAGCTTCGGTATCCAGCAGGGCGAAGCTGGCGCGAGGGTCGCGGTCGCGGGGTTGGCCCACGCTGCCGGGGTTGAGCAGCCAGCGTGGGGATCCGCCCAAAGCCAATGGCTGTTCGGGTTCGGTTACGGTCAATTGCGCGTCCTGCCGCAGCCAGGGCCGCCCGCGCAACAGCCAGGCGATAGCGAGATGGCTATGGCCGATCAGACACCAATCTGTGGCAAAGGCGCTGGCATTAGCCGCGGCGATATGGCCATCCGTGACGTATTCGAAGACAGGGTCGCGCGGGCTGGCATGCGCAAGGGTGATGTCGTAGCGAGTCTCGATGCTGGGCAGATCGCCCAACCAGTCGATCATTTCCTTGGGCAGGCGTTGTCGTTGCCAGCGAATGGCAGCCACCGCCAACGAGTGGAAATCTTCCAGGGGGATTCTGCCAGCCACCGCCAGGTCATGATTTCCTGCCAGGCACAACGTCGCCCGCTCGCGTATCAGGCTGAGGCAGGCTTCCGGTTCGGGGCCATAACCGGCGGTATCGCCCAGGCACCAGATCTCATCGGGGCCGAGTTCATCGATGACAGCCAGCACGGTTTCGAGCGCGACCAGGTTGGCATGAATATCTGAGATGATAGCTATCCGCATGTCCGAATTCCTTCACGATAAGCGACTGAAGATTAGCGCTTGAATATTTTATCTCCAGTCGTTGATCGACCTATCAACGTGCAGGCCTGAACGAGAGCATAGCACACTGGATGTGAACCAAAGGAATTGACTGACTTAGCGCGTCGACATCGCTTGCATGCGGGGATGATGTTGGATGTAAACCGCAATCAGCAGCCCCGCCAGCCCCGGGATCCAGAATGAGAGCATGCGATAAATGAGGACCACGGTGACGGCCGTGCTATAAGGGATGCCTAGGCCCGTGTAGAGCGCAACCATCATGCCCTCGATCACGCCAATGCCGCCCGGCACCGGCACCGAGCGTCCGACGAACAGGGGCAGGGCATATCCCGCCATGAGCACGCCCAGACTTGGCGATTGCCCTGCCGCCCGAAAGACAAGATAGAGCGCCAGCGCATCGAGCAACACCATGATCACGGCTCCGGCGGCAAGATGACGACGCTCGCCCGCGGCCAGCACATCCCAGGAGCCAATCACCTGACGCGTTCGCTGCTCGGTGCTGGCGGCATCGAACGCACGTCGCCGCCAGCCGGCCCAATGCTGCGCCAACGCCACGACCCACGAAATCACACGTTGGCGATGCCGCGCCCCCCACCAGACGAAAAAGACGATCAGTCCCAGCGCCGTCAGGGCCAAACCGAAACCCGAAATCTGGCGACGAGTGAGATGGTGTCGAAAAAACAGATGCGCCATGCCGATAATCGACAAACCGACCAGCACGAGGTTGAACAGGATTGGCGGCAACCAGGCGGCCAACATCGCGCCCTCGATATTAGCGCCTTGTTTGCGGGTCCAGCGATAGGTGACAGCCGCTGCCGCCATGATCCCGCCTGCGACGAGGCCGACGCTGGCCGCCGCCACACTGATCAGAGTCGCCCGCCACAAGGAAAGTCCCGCCCCGGCCAGAGCGAGCAATGAACGAACTAAGAACCCGCCGCAAACGATCACCAGTATCTCAACCAACGCCGCCAGGGCTATCAGGCCCAGATTCATAGAACGCACCACCTGCATGGCCTGCTCGAACGAGCCCAGTTGCGGCAGAAACAGGTGCGCCGCCAACACCAGTACGATCACGCTCAGGGCATATCCGCCCAGGCGCGTGAAATTGGAAGTTGGTGAGAGAGGGCGCGGCGCTTGATCCATGGCTTGGAAAGCGGTAAAGGAATAGATCGATCACTGTGCGCCTGCATGTCATTGCAGGAAGAAGCCTGGGTCAAGGCATCGTCACCTGTCTCGAACCCTCCGGCCCGCGCATTATAGCACAGATGTCTTGCGCCAATGCGCCGGAAGAAGCCGTCGTATTCACATCTTGTCGCCGGATGGAAATGGGTTTGTGCTATGGTATGCTCTTCGTTAAAATCAGGCGCTATGCCCGTAATATTTGAGAGTGATCATTCTGAAGCGACTCGCGCCTGGGCCGCCCAGCTTGCGGCGGAGTGGCGTCCGCCCCTGGTCGTCGCCCTTTACGGCAACCTGGGAGCCGGAAAGACCGTTCTGGCCCAGGGCATCGCTGCCAGTCTGGGCGTGAACGAACGCGTGACCAGCCCGACATTCACCCTGATCAACGAATATGAACTGCCCGCGGGCGGCAGGCTTTATCATGTGGATTGCTATCGTCTGGACAATGCCGAGGCGGAGGCGATTGCCCTGGGATTGGACGAATTGTTCGAACAGGGCATTGTCCTGGTGGAATGGGCCGACCGCATCGCCGCCGTCCTGCCGCCGGAACGCATCGATATCGAATTGAGCGATGCCGGGCCAGGACGCCGCCTGATCGTCTGCCACGACCGCCGCCCCGAACCTCAGGCGCTTTGACCATGCTGCTCGCTCTCGACACCTCCACTGATTTTGCGTCCATCGCTTTGCACGATGGCGAAATGACCGTGGGCGAGTTCACCTGGTACGCCCATCGCAGACATACCGTCGATCTTGCCAGCCAGATCGACTCGTTGTTCACCCTGGCCGATTGCAAACCCGGCGATCTCACGGCGATTGCGGTGGCGATTGGCCCTGGCTCTTATACCGGCACGCGCGTGGCTCTGAGTCTGGCCAAGGGCATCGTCATTGCCCTCGGCGTTCCCCTCGTCGGCATCCCCACGCTCGATGTCACAGCCTTTCCCCATCTGAACGTTGACCGCCGCGTTTGCGCGCTCGTCGCCGCCGGTCGGGGCCGATACGGCTGGGCGGTCTATGGCTCGCAGGCCGGGATGCCGCAACGTCTGGGCGAATGGGGCCTGCACAAATTGCCGGAACTACTAACGCAGATGGAACCGCCCATGCACTTTGCGGGCGAACTTATCGCAGCCGATGCCGCCGAAATCGAAGCGCTATCGCCGGCCTATTCCGTGGCCTCGCCTGCCCAATCGGCCCGCCGGGCGAGCATACTGGCCGAGCTGGCCTGGCCCAGATTGAAAGCCGGTGATATTGACGATCCCGCCCTACTCAGTCCCATTTATCTCAGCTAACCCATGTTTTCCAGCCTCCCCTTTCGCCTCGAACCCATGCGACTGACCGATATCCCCCACGTGATGGCAATCGAACGCCAGGTGTTCACATTGCAGTGGACAAGCGGCATTTACCGGCAGGAGATCACGTCGAACCGTTGGTCGCACTATTTTGTGCTGCGGACGACTCGCTCTGACCTGCCCGTGGTGCTGAGCTACGGCGGCATCTGGCAAATGGATATCGCCGCCCACATCCCCACCATCGCCTCGCACCCCGACTTTTCCTGCCGCGGCCTGGGCAGCTTGATGCTGCTGCATTTGCTCGATGTCGGCTATGATCTGGGCTGCACAGAGGCGACATTGGAAGTGCGGGATTCGAATGTGCAGGCCCAGCGATTCTATGAGCGTCACGGCTTCAAACTGGTGGGCCGACGCAAAGGGTATTATAGCGACAACTGGGAGGATGCCCTGTTGATGACGCGGCAAGCACTCATTAAAGATGAACTGGCGGTTGAGATCACCCAGGCCGGGGCCAGGGCCGAACGGCGCTGGCGGGAAGCGGGCGCAGTCGTGGCCTCGGCCCCGCGATAAGGATGACAACATGAACGACGTCCAAACCGCACTCCATGATCTGGCCGTCCAAATCAGCGCATGTCGTCTCTGCCCTTTGGGCAAGATGCGCTCGCACGCCGTCCCTGGGGCTGGCCCGCACGATGCCGAGATCATGTTTATCGGCGAAGGCCCCGGCTATTATGAGGATCAGCGGGGATTGCCGTTTGTGGGCGCTTCGGGTGAACTGCTGGAAAGCCTGCTGGCCGAGATCGGCATGACGCGTGAGCAAGTCTTCATCGCCAATGTGATCAAGTGCCGCCCGCCCAACAATCGCGACCCCCTGCCGCAAGAGATCGAGTCTTGCAGACCCTATCTCGACCAGCAAATTGCACTCCTCAACCCGCTGATCATCGTCACGCTAGGCCGCTTTTCCATGGCCCGATTCCTGCCGCCCGACGCCCGCATTACCCGCGTGCATGGCCGCCCGCTGCGCCAGGGCGACCGCATCATCCTGCCCATGTTCCACCCCGCCGCCGCCCTGCGCAACCCCAACTGGCAGGCCGACATGCGCATGGATTTCAGCCTGATCCCAGGACTGTTGGACGAGGTGCGCGCAGCTCGCGCCGCCGCCACTCCGCCCGACGACCTGGAACAGTTGAGCCTATTCTAAAGAAATATAACTGAAGATTTGAAATCAAAGATTAATCAGGCTTTTATGAGAGCCGATCGAGCTTCGATATACAACCTTCGATCATTGACCTATTTACTCTATATCCGTCTGTAAATCCCATTTGGAGCAAAATAAAATCGTGAGCACTTTTGACCCCGAACCAAAATCCGACTCAGTGCGAATTATACCCTTAGGCGGATTGGGTGAGTTCGGCAAAAACATGATGGTGTACGAAAGCGCCGACGCCATCTTTGTGATCGATACCGGCGTCATGTTCCCGGAAGAAGACATGCCCGGCATCGACGTCGTCATCCCCAACATCAGTTATCTCCTCGACAATCAAACCAAAGTCAAGGGCATCATCCTCAGCCACGGCCACGAGGATCACATCGGCGCGCTGCCCTATATTCTCCGCCAGATCAACGTGCCCGTCTATGGCACGCGGCTGACGCTGGGGCTGGCCGAAAACAAGCTGCGAGAACATCGCCTGCACAATCAGACCGATCTCCGGGTGATCGACGATGAGAGCGTCATCGAGATGGGCTCGTTCCGGCTCGAATTCGTACACCTGTGCCATTCCATTCCAGACGCAATCGGCGTTGTCATTCATTCCCCCGCCGGCGTGCTGTTGCACATGACTGATTTCAAATTCGACGCGCATCCCGCCGATGGCCGGTTGACGGATGAAGCTCGCTTGCGCCAGTTGGGCGATGCTGGCGTGCGCATGTTGTTGTCGGATTCGACCAATGCCGAGGTCGCCGGATTCACGCCGTCCGAGCAGGAATTGGAGCGCGTTTTGGACGATCTGATTGGGCGAGCACAGGGCCGGGTGATCATCGCCACCTTCGCCTCGAATATCTCGCGGGTGCAACAGGTGATCAACGTCGCCAACAGGCATGGCCGCAAAGTGGGCGTGACTGGCCGCAGTATGGTGAACAACACCAAAATGGCGATCGAGTTGGGCTATTTGCAGGCCCCGCCCGACGGTCTTCTCACCGCCGATCAGATGAACTATCTGCCGCCGGAACGCGTCGTGATCGTGTGCACCGGCAGTCAGGGCGAACCGACCAGCGCCCTTGTGCGCATGAGCCGCGGGCAGTATCGGCATCTGCGATTGGGCAAAGGCGACACCGTCATCATCAGCGCTGCGCCTATCCCCGGCAATGAGAAAATGATCCACCACACGCTCGACGATCTGTTCCGCCTGGGCGCGGATATCCTTTATGACGAGTTGTTTGATGTGCATGTCAGCGGCCATGGCAGCCGCAGTGACATGAAGCATATGTTGGAATTGACGCGTCCGCAACACGTCGTGCCCATCCATGGCGAATACCGGCAACTGGTGCTGCACGCGCGCCTGGCCGAGGAAACCGGCATTCCCGCCGAAAAGATCACCATCATCGAGAACGGCCAGACGCTGGAGGTCGGCCCCGATTGGGTGATGCCGGACGAAGTCGTGGCCAGCGGCCGGGTTTTCGTGGACGGCCTGGGGGTAGGCGACGTCGGCTCGGTGGTGTTGCGAGATCGCCGCCACCTGGCCCGCGACGGCTTCCTCGTGGTCATCATCGGCCTGGATCAGGAGAACGGGGAGGTGATCCTCGGCCCCGAAATTCTCTCGCGCGGTTTCGTTTATATGGCCGAGTCGGAGATGCTGATCGAAGAGGCGAAAGAGGTCGTGTGGGATGTGTTGGAGCGGCAGGAGACCGCTGCGGATGTGGCCGATGGTCTGCACGCCGCCCTGGGCGATTATTGCTATCGCACCACCGGCCGCCGCCCCATGATCATGCCCCTGGTCGTGGAACTCTAGGCATCGCTTTTGCACAATACAGGCAGAATGGTACGCGGATTTGCGCGGATGAGACGGATCGGCACGGATATGTCTGATATGATCGAGAAAAATCCGCGAGAATCCATTTCATCCGCGTCATCCGCGTTCTATTGACTGACAAACTGAATACTCGATTTCGCTTGCACCCAAATTGGCCCCATCCAATCTGTGGGCTTTGGCCGTAGACAGCGCCCGCAGATAGGACTACAATGACCACGCTGAACTCATTTTGCTAACACCAGGAGACTTAATCATGGAACGTAATACAGGCACATTCACCGTCAAGTCGGGATTGGCCGACATGCTGAAAGGCGGCGTGATCATGGACGTGACCAACGCTGAACAGGCTCGCATCGCCGAGGAAGCCGGAGCCTGCGCCGTAATGGCGTTGGAGCGCGTGCCCGCCGACATCCGCGCCCAGGGCGGCGTAGCCCGCATGAGCGATCCCGAAAAGATCGTCGAGATCATCGAATCCGTCACCATCCCGGTCATGGCCAAAGCCCGCATCGGCCACTTTGTCGAAGCGCAGATATTGCAGGCGCTCGGCGTTGATTTCGTGGACGAGAGCGAGGTGCTGACGCCCGCGGACGAGGAACACCATATCAACAAGTGGGATTTCACCGTGCCCTTTGTCTGCGGCTGCCGCAACCTGGGCGAGGCTTTGCGTCGTATCGCCGAGGGCGCGGCCATGATCCGCACCAAGGGCGAGGCGGGCACGGGTGACGTGGTCGAGGCTGTGCGCCATGCCCGCGCTGTCATGGGCGAGATCCGCCGTTTGCAGACTATGGCCTCGGAAGAGCTTTTCAGTTATGCCAAGCAGATCGGCGCGCCCTACGAGTTGGTGCGCATAACCGCCGAGATGGGCCGGCTGCCGGTCGTCAACTTCGCGGCGGGCGGCGTGGCCACCCCCGCGGACGCCGCTTTGATGATGCAATTGGGCGTCGATGGCGTGTTCGTCGGTTCCGGCATTTTCAAGAGCGGCAATCCCGCCCAGCGCGCCAACGCCATCGTCAAGGCCGTCACGCATTATCAGGACCCGCTCATCCTGGCCGAGGTCAGCCGAAACCTGGGCGAAGCGATGGTGGGCCGCACGGTCGATTCCATGCCTGAGGCTGAACGAATCGCCGGACGGGGGTGGTGAAAAGTTGAAGGTATCGGGTTGAAGGTCGAAGGAGGCGCGGTTGGCGACGGCAAAACGGTTTGAGGATCTGGAAGTCTGGCAACGCGCCCGTGAGTTAGCGAACTGCGTCTATGATTTTTCGGACGAAGGCTTATTCTCTCGTGACTTCAGCCTCAGAGATCAAACGCGCCGGGCAGCGGTTTCGATTATGTCCAATATTGCCGAAGGATTTGAGAGCCGTACACAGGCACTCTTTATTGATTACCTGGGCAGGGCAAAGGCTTCGGCCGGCGAGTTGCGCGCTCAACTCTACCTCGCTCAGGATCGAAGCTATATTGACGCCAGGCAGTTTGAACGAGTTTATGAATTGAACACTGGCGTCAGTCGCCAACTCTATAGCTTGATTCGCTATCTTGAAAACCAACCGAGCAATCAGCGGTTTCGAGAAAACTCTATCGAATACGAAGTCTAGCCTCAACTTGCAACCTGCAAACATTCAACCTTTAACTCCTCTCATGAAAATCGGCGTCCTCGCCCTGCAAGGGGCGTTTCGTGAACACATCAAAAAATTACGGCAGATCGGCGTCACCGCCGTGGAAGTGCGCCTTCCCGGCGACCTCGCCGACCTAGACGGTCTGATCATCCCCGGCGGGGAAAGCACCACCATGGGCAAATTGGCCGTCGCCTATGGACTGGTGGAGCCGTTGCAGGCCTTTCGGGCGCACCGTCCCGTTTGGGGCACATGCGCTGGGCTCATCCTTCTGGCCGATCATGCCAATGGCCAAAAACAGGGCGGGCAACCTCTGATCGGCGGCCTCGACATCTCGGTCGATCGGAATTATTTTGGCCGCCAGGTCGACAGCTTCGAGACCGATCTGCCTGTCCCCGCTCTGGATGCCGTGACCAATCCCGGCGATCCGACCGGCCCCTTTCACGCCATCTTTATCCGCGCCCCCGCCGTGACCCACACCGGCCCAGGTGTGGAAGTGCTGGCGACGCTGCCCGGAGACGCCATCGTGGCCGTGCGCCAGGGCCATATCCTGGGCGCGGCATTCCACCCGGAATTGAGCAATGATCTGCGTTTTCATCGCTATTTCATCGCCATGGCGGGTGGGGCATTGTCCGCTTCGAACAACGGCCAGCGCCACACCGTCAGAACCGCCATTTAACGAGCGCCGAACGATGTCCAAGGACTACACCACGCAACCGCGCACGGCCGTCCGCCGCCAGGATCGGGCCGTCGAAGATGACGACTGGATCCGAATTTTGCTTGAGCGGGCGGCTGTGGGCGTGCTGGCGACCGAACACGAGCGGCAGCCCTTTGTGAATACCAATCTGTTTGTGTACGACGCGGGCAAACATGCCATCTACATGCACACGGCCGGGCGCGGGCGCACGCGGGCGAATCTGGAAAACAATCCCCGCGCCTGTTTCACCGTGTACGAGATGGGCCGGCTTTTACCAGCCGATGTCGCTCTGGAATTCAGCGTCGAATATGCCAGCGCCGTTTGCTTTGGCGAAGTGCAGGTGATCAGCGCCGAGGACGAGGCCGCAATCGCTCTGCAAATGCTGTTGGATAAGTACTTCCCGCATCTACAGCCAGGCCAGGACTATCGCCCGCCCGTGCCGGAAGAGCTGAAAATCACCACCGTTTTGCAGATGAACATCGAGGAATGGAGCGGCAAACGCAAGCAGGTGGAAGCGGATTTCCCCGGCGCGTTCATCTATGGCGAGGGTGCGGCGAAGAGCCAGAGATAAGCCTCATTGGGCGGCGTGTCAGGACTTGACACCCATCACCCGCCCGGCGGATACTAGCCCCATGCTGCCGGCGGATCTCCCCTTGATCACTGCCGATCTACCCGGTACGGGCGGCTTGATCAAGGTCGAACCAGACCATTTCATCGTTGAAGAGGTCCCGCTCTATACACCGAGCGGAGATGGCGATCATCTCTTCGTCGCAATCACCCGCGCCGGACGCACGACCCGCCAGGTGGTGGACGATCTGGCAGGCGGGTTAGGGGTGGCCGCAAAGGACATCGGATACGCGGGCTTGAAGGATCGGCAGGCGCGTACCACTCAGGTGTTCTCTGTGCCGGGGGTGCAGGCATCCCAGGTGGAGTCAGTGGCCGACGCGCTTGACCTGGAACTGAGGTGGATGCAGCCCAACGCCCGTAAGCTGAAAACCGGGCATCTGCTGGGCAATCAGTTCACGATCACGGTATTGCAACCGGAGGCGCCGGATGCGCTGGAACGGGCGCAAATCATACTGGCGGCGTTGGCGGAAAGAGGGCTGCCTAATTATTTCGGCAGCCAGCGCTTTGGCCGTTTTGGCGATAACGCCGAACAGGGGCTTGGCATCCTCACCGGGCAGCGCCGACGCCCCGGCGCCCAATGGCTGCACCACCTGTTGACATCCGCCTACCAATCCCAGCTTTTCAATGAATATCTGGCCAAACGAATCCGCCGCGGCCAATTCGATCAGATCCTCGGCGGCGATCTGGTCAAGAAGACGGACACTGGCGGCATGTTTGTTGTCGAAGATGTCGATGTCGAGCAACCGCGTTTTGATCGAGGCGAGATCACCTTCACCGGCCCCCTGTTTGGCTATGAGATGCGGCGGCCAGAGGGCGCGGCGGCGGCGTTGGAAGCCAGAATCGAGGCGACCAGTCCGGTGACGAGCGCCGATTGGAAAAGGCATCGCGTCAGCGGCAACCGCCGGCCCGGACGCCTATTTTTGCAGACCATCGAAATCGAGCCTAATCCCCAGGGCTTTATATTGCGTTTCTTTTTGCCCAAAGGCGCCTATGCCACAATCCTCCTTCGGGAGGTCATGAAAACCGACCCCGGTCTGCTGGACGACGAATCGTGAGCCAATTATGACTGACCTGATCCCTCTCTTCCCACTTCCATTGGTGCTCTTCCCCGGCGAAGTCCGGCCCTTGCGCATCTTCGAGCCCCGCTACCGCACTATGCTGCAAGATTGCCTGAGCGACGACCGTCCGTTTGGGATAGTCCTGGTGCATGAGAACCAGTTCCAGGCAGGGAGCGCACTGCCCTATTTCATTGGCACGCTGGCGCATATCGATCGCGTCGAAAACATGCCGGATGGAACCTACGGCATCGGCATTCACGGCGGCGACCGCTTCCGCATCGCGGACCTTCGTTACGACAAGCCCTATTTGCAAGGCGTGGTGGATGAATTAGCTCCGCAGCGAATGGACGACGATCTGGCCGGTGAATTGCACCGTCATCTCGGTCGCGTCCTTTCCAACTATGTCGAAGCATTGACCCAGGCTTCGGGAATCCGGTTCGGCGTCAATAACCTGCCAGACGACACCCAACAGCTTGCCTATCTCACCGCCATCCTGCTTCAAGTCAACAATGAGGTCAAACAATCTCTGCTGGAAATGGATGACCCGGTCGAGCTGATCGCTACGGAATTCGATTTACTGGCGACTGAAATGGATTTGATGTCCTGGATTATCGATACCATCACGACCACGCAAGCGGTCGGGTTTGGCAGCGACGGTTGGATGAATCTGAATTAATCGTGCCCCTTTTTGACACGAAACGCCGCCGCCGCTATCGCGTTCTGGCCGTCAGCGACAAAGTTGAACCGCGTATCTACGGCCCTAATCTGCGAAACATAGCCACCAACATTGATTTCATCCTCAGTTGCGGAGACCTGCCCTACTACTATCTGGACTACATTATCGGCGTCCTCGACCGGCCTCTCTATTATGTTCATGGGAACCATGATCGTCCCGAACATCGTTCCGACAAAACCGTGGTGGCCGAACCCCCCGGCGGAACCAATTTGCATCTACATGCCCTGAATATCGACGGCCTCCTTATCGCCGGATTCGAAGGGTCGCATCGGTATAATAGCAACGTTGATTATCAATATACCCAGAATCAGATGTGGTTGCGGGTTTTGACGATAATGCCGACTTTGCTGCTCAACCGGGCTACTTATGGCAGAGGCCTGGATATCCTGGTCACGCATTCCCCGCCTTTCGGCATCCATGACGGCGAAGACCGGCCTCACATCGGCTTCCGCTCCTTCCTGACCCTGATGCGCTGGTTCCGGCCGCGCTATATGATCCACGGTCATCAGCACGTGTATAGCAGCCTGACCCAAACCCGAACGCACTATGCTGAAACCGAAATTATCAACATTTACCCGTATCAGATTCTCGAATTCGACTTTTCTGATTCCCTCTGAAAACCCAAAATGAACCGCCTCAACGCCGAGGAACGCCTCCGCCAAGACCGCATTCTCAATGCCCAATATGGGCAGGACTCGCCCGCATCGCGGGCGTTCGACCGCGCCCGTTCGAAAGTTTTTTTGAATGATATTGTCGCCTTCTTGCGAGGGTATCAAAACCAGCTCCTTGCATTCGATTCTGTTTACAAAGACACAGTGCAAGGGGAGAGGCGGGACCTGGGGTTAATGGATGTGCCTCTCGACGCCATTCGGGGCAGCGTTGACCGTTTTCGGGAGTTCGACCAGGTATTCTTGCCCAAACATGAGGGTCTGCGAGACCGCTGGTCGCGCGTGGCTACGGCTCGCGAACAGGGACTGCCCATGCCGCCGATCGAGGTATTCAAATTGGGTGATGTCTATTTTGTGCGGGACGGACACCACCGTGTCTCGGTCTGCCGGGCGCGCGGCGATTCCACCATTCTGGCGCACGTCGTCGAATTGACTGCGAATGCATCGGTTGGCTCGCCGCTTGGGGCGGACGAACTGCCGATGATCGACGCCTATGCCGACTTCCTGAACCTGACCGAAGCCGACGACATTTTGCCCGGCGTCGATCTGACCCTCAGTTATCCAAATCTATATGCGCGCCTGGTCAGGCATATCGCCCTGTTCCGTTATCTGAACCGCAGCGAGGATGAAGAGCCGCGCGAATGGCCGGAAGCCGTGCGCGCCTGGTATGAGCAACTGTATCTGCCCATCCTCACCATCATCGAGGAAAACGAGGTCATGTCGCGTTTTCCCGACCGAACGCCCACCGATCTTTATCTCTGGCTGGTCACACATTTCCGGCGTTTACACCGCCATCTGCCACGCCCGGACGAAATCGATAATATCGAAGACCGCCTGCACGATTATCTGACGCCATTCCTCTCATAGCAGCGCGCACGGCCTTTCTGTGACAGCATTCTATTTTGCATTGCGTAGGGAAAGCGTATGCTGAACGTCGAGCAGCGAATCATATAGGGTGGTATAGTTTGCGACAAGAGATGGCAATCTCTTCTTCTCCTCCTTTTGATGGAGCGCTCACGGTAGGGCAGCCGTGAGCGCTCTTCGCGTTCGCCGCCAATTTACAACAGAAAAGGGTGTGCATCAAAGTTTTGCATGGGAGTAGGAGAGGTGGCTAGAATGCAGCATTTGCAGAAAGGAGCCCATCATGCGAGAGGATTTTGATCGGCAGTGGCAAGAATTGTCGGAAGAAGTGATAAGT
>JAGFJG010000076.1 GCA_024102915.1 Caldilineales bacterium | reverse complement strand
GGATAGAGATTTCGGGTTGCGATTCAGGCGGGTATTCGACACATTGTGGGCGGCGCGTGTGCTGGGCTGGCCGCGCGTGGGGCTGGCATCGATCCTTGAGGATCGCTTCGACGTGCAACTGGATAAGCGCATGCAGCGCACTGACTGGGGCCGGCGTCCACTTAATTCGGCGCAACTGGAATACGCCCGGCTGGACACTCATTTCCTGCTGGCGCTGCGCGACGAGCAGGAAGAGGCGCTACGTGAGCGCAAGCGCTGGAGAGAAGCCCAGGATGTCTTTGCCGGATTCTCTGACATCAGGTGGGAGGAGAAAGACCCGCCCACCATGTGGCGTCTGTCGGGCGTGAACGATCTGGAACCGCAGCAGCAAGCGGTTCTGGGATCCCTCTTCGACTGGCGCGAGACTAACGCCCAGCGCCGCGACGTGCCGCCGTTCAAAGTCTTGCGCAACGAAAGCTTGATGGAATTGGCCGTCGTGCAGCCACGCACGGTCGATCAAGTTCGCCAGGTCAAGGGTGTTTCAAATCGCCTGGCCGACCGCACGGCCAACGCCATCTTGAAAGCCATTCAGGCTGGACAGCGCCGCCAACCGCCGGCGCCGCCAGAGCGGAATCACAATCAGCGGCCGGATGACGAGACCCTGGCTCGCTACGAGCGACTGCGCGAATGGCGCACCCGCACCGCCGAAACCCGTGGCGTCGATCCCGATGTGGTGTTGACGAATCAAGTCCTGATGGAAATCGCCAGGTCTAAGCCCGCCGATCTAGCCAGTCTAACCGCCTGCAAATCGCTCAGCCCGTGGAAACTCGACGCGTACGGCGTTGAGATCGTCGCCATCTGCGAAAACAAGTAGCCGGTTCGACGCTGACGGCGAAACCAATTGGCGTCACGTAATCGATCATTTGCTCGACAAAGAGAGTAGCAACATGCAATTACAATTTTGGGGAGCAGCGAGAACCGTCACCGGTTCCATGCATCTGCTCGAAGTCAATGGCGTTCGCATCCTGCTTGATTGCGGGCTGTTTCAGGGCAGGCGGGCAGAAACGTATGAGCGCAATCTCCATTTCCCCTTCGACCCGGCCAGCATCGATGTGCTGGTGCTGTCACACGCCCATATCGATCACTCCGGCAACATCCCCAACCTGGTACGACAGGGCTTCAACGGCAACATCTTCTGCACGCCCGCCACCCGCGACCTGTGCGCGGCCATGTTGCTCGACAGCGCTCGTATCCAGGAACAGGATATCGAGTATGTCAACAAAAAGCGCCGGGCGAAGGGCGAGGAACCGATTGAACCGCTTTACACGGAGATCGATGCCACGAACAGCCTGGGCTATTTCGTCAGCCTGCCCTATTGGCGATCTCTGTCCATCGCCCCCGGCGTCACCCTGACTTTCCGCGACGCCGGACACATCCTGGGCAGCGCCATTGTGATCCTGGACATCAAGGAAGATGGCGTCGAGCGCAGGCTGGTCTTCTCGGGTGATCTTGGACGCGCGGGCATGGCAATCTTGCGTGACCCCGAGTTCGTGCAGAACGCCGACTTTGTGATCATGGAAAGCACTTACGGCGACCGCCTGCACGGCACCTTTGAAGACGCCTCCCAAAAGCTGCGATCGGTGATCACCACCATCTATCATCGTGGGGGCAAGGTGCTGGTTCCGTCTTTCGCCGTTGGGCGCACACAGGAACTCGTCTACGCCCTGCACCGGCTCAGCGACCGCAGCAAAATCCCGCAGTTGCCGATTTTTGTCGACTCACCCCTGGCCGTGAACGTGACCGAAATCTTCCGGCTTCACCCCGATTCCTATGACGATGAAGTGAAGCAGTTCATGGCCGACGACGTGCATCACAACCCCTTCGGCTTCGATCATTTGACCTATGTGCGCAAAGTCCAGGATTCGAAAGACCTCAATTTCCTGCGCGAACCAGCCGTAATTATCGCTGCATCGGGTATGTGCGAAGGCGGGCGCATCCTCCACCATCTCAAAAACAATATCGGTGACCCGCAAACCTGCGTGCTGTTTGTGGGATTCCAGGCCGAACATACGTTGGGCCGCCGCATCCTCGATGGCAACGAGGAGGTCAAGATATTCGGGGAACCGCACCGAGTTCGGGCGCAGATCGAACGCATCGATGGGTACAGCGCCCACGCCGACCGTGACGAGCTGTTGGATTGGATCCGTCATTTCGAAAAGGATCGATTGCAGCAGGTCTTCCTGGTCCATGGCGAATTCGATGCCGCTGGCGCGCTGGCTTTTACCTTGAACGGCGAGGGCTATCAAAACGTGTTTATCCCCGAACGCGGCAATAGTTTTCAACTCTGATCTCTGCCGAAACCGAACAATTCGTACAGTTTTGGCGGTAGGCCCGTGCTATAATGACGAAGTTTTGTCAACACCGTCCGAGTTAAATCATTTTCACATAAAAGGAGATTCTACAAATGGCTTTTGAATTACCCCCGCTTCCCTATGGCTATGACGACCTTGCCCCCCATATCGGCGGTGACACCATGCGCGTGCACCACGACAAGCATCATGCCGGCTACACCAATAATCTGAATGCCGCCATCGAAAAGCATCCAGAGTTGGCCGATAAAAGCGTTGAAGCGCTGCTGGGCGATATCGACGCTGTGCCCGAAGACATTCGCACAGCCGTTCGCAACAATGGCGGCGGTTATGTCAACCACAATCTCTTTTGGGAGATCATGAGCCCCAACGGCGGCGGCGCACCCTCCGGCGCCCTGGCCGACGCCATCAACAGCGCCTTTGGCAGCTTCGATGCATTCAAGGCCGCTTTCGGTTCCGCAGCGGCCACGCGCTTCGGCTCTGGCTGGGCCTGGCTGGTCGTGACCGGCGGCAATAAACTGGCCGTGTACAGCACCGCCAATCAGGACAGCCCCTTCATGCAGGGCGACACCCCGGTCCTCGGCCTGGATGTGTGGGAACACGCCTATTACCTCAATTACCAGAATCGCCGCCCCGATTACATTGCCGCATTCTGGAACGTGGTGAACTGGGACGCCGTCTCGGCCAAATGCGTTGCGGCGATGGGCTGATCGAACTCACCCTAACCGATTCAAAACCCCCGCCCCGGTCTTCCGAGATCGGGGCTTTTTTTGAGCAACCGCCGATTGAAAGACGAAAGTTGAAGGTTGAAGTCAGCCAACCGCCAACTGAATACTGATTACTAAACTGAAGTCACGACGAAACCAATAGTTTTGTTCTCGACCATAGACGGCGGACGATAGACGATGGAGCACGTTTTGCCAGTGCGTTTTGCCATCGTCCATCGTCAATGGTCTATCGTCAACT